>NZ_JBHVCT010000035.1:0-63372 GCF_042803195.1 Streptomyces sp. NPDC057428 | reverse complement strand
CCCCCGGACCGGGGGCGCCGCCGTCGTCGTCCCGGGGCCCGTGTCAGGCGCGCGGCACCCTCTCGCCCGTTCCGGCGTCGACCACGGTGCGCTCGCCCAGAGGTGTGCCGAGTGTCACCTTCCGGGTCAGCTCCTTGGCGATCATGACGCAGGCCTTCCCCGGGTCCCGCTCCGATTCGCTGACCGTGACCCGAACCGCCGAGCCGCTCTCCGTGGCCCGCGCCGTATAGGTGCTGCACACACCGCCCCAGAAGGTGACCTCCAGCGTTCGGCCGTCCGCGCTGTACGAGGTGATCACCGTGCCTCCGGCTCCGGGGTCCTTCGTGGGCTCGGGGGCGGGCGGAGTGCCCTGCGGTGTCAGGTGGTCCGGGTGCACCGCGACGCGGACGACCGTGTGCACGGGGCCGCCGCCCTCGGACCGTACGGAGAAGAGCCACGACGGTACGAGGAGCCGCTCCCCGCCCGCGTACTGCGCGGAGAGCCCGAACTCGGCCTTGACGACCTCCGCCGTGGCGGGCTGCCGCGGGGCGCCGGGCGCACCGCAGGCGGCCGTCGGCAGGGAGTCGTCCTCCAGTGGGACAGGGGTCGCACAGTCTCCCGTGCCGCCCTTCGCGGACCGCCGGCTCTCCGCGTTCAGCTGCTCCAGCGCCTCGTCCGCGCCGATCACCGGATAGCTGTCGCTCTTCTCCAGCCCCTTGAGGTTGCCGCTGCCGCCGACGACCTCGCCGTCCGCGCCCACCTGGATGCCGGTCGACCAGCCGTACGTCGGCAGCCCGCCCACCACCGGATCCGCGTTCACGACCCGCACCGAGCCCATCAGCTGGCGGGCGTCGAGCGCGGCGCCGTCCTGTCCCACGGCCTTGAGTACGGGGGCGGCGGCGGCCTTCGCGGCCTTCTCGCCGACCGGGGAGCCGGACTGCGGCGCGGGATCCTTCTTCGCGCAGGTCCGCGCGGACTCGCAGGAGTCTGACCCGCCGGAACCGTAGCGGGCGAAGGTCCAGGTGCCGGGCGCCTGCTTGATCACGCGCAGCACCGGGCCCGCACCGTCCCCGTCGCTGCCCACCTTCCACGCGGTGCCGTCCGGGCGCGGCGTGCCCGGCAGCCCGAGGGCCTCGGCCAGCCGCGCCACCTCGGCCGCCGTCACCGTTCCCCCGGCGCGTCGTACGGCGGCGGAGCCGGGCCCGTCGGGCAGCTCGCCCTTGGCCCGGTAGACGACCCCGCTGCCGTGCGGGTCCGGTTCACCGGGCGCGATGCCCGGGGGCGGCCCGGTCGGGCCGTCGGCGTGGTCCAGCGCGAGCAGCGGGGGAGTCGCGCCCCCGGAGGCCGCCCGGCCGGCGTCCGTACCGCCCTCGCCGGATGCGTTCGAGGCCCAGTACGCGGCCCCGCCGCCGGCCAGCAGTACGGCTGCCGCCACCGAGGTCACGGCGAGCGGCGAACGCCGCCGCCGGGTACCGGTCACGTCATTCTCTGGTCGCCCGTCGCTCACCGGATCGCTCCTTCGGCTGCCTGGCCGTCACTGGCACGTCGTCCGCCCTCCGGGGCCGGAGAGCACCGATGGGACGGGGCAGGGACGCGCGCGGTTCCACGCCTGTGCGGCGGAACCGTGCGGGGCCGGGATCAGTCCCCGTAGCCGGACATGCCGTCGACCAGCCGGGCGGAGGACGGCGGCACCGTGACCCCGTGGATGCGGGACGGTTCCACCGGCTTCACCGCGGTCCTCTCGGGTACGACCCAGTGCGGCGCCATACGCGCGCAGTCCCCCCGCAGCTCGGCCAGGCTCATCTCGGACTCACGCGAAACGATCGTGTTCGACATAAACGCACCGTACGCAGGGTGGAGCTCAGGTAGAAAGACCTACTATCGGGTAGTTTTGCCCTTTCAGGCACAGTGGCGTCACCGGGTAGCGTGAAGTGTCACGCCGTCCCGGAGGGCGCGCTCGCGCGTTCTCTCCGCCTTCCGCAGGAGCAGCCTCCCCGTGCGCATCGCAGTCACCGGCTCCATCGCCACAGACCACCTCATGACCTTCCCCGGCCGATTCGCGGACCAGTTGGTCGCCGATCAGCTGCACACGGTCTCGCTCTCCTTCCTGGTCGACAACCTCGACGTGCGCCGCGGTGGTGTCGGCGCCAACATCGCGTTCGGTATGGGTGTGCTCGGTACGCGGCCGATCCTGGTCGGTGCTGCCGGGGCGGACTTCGACGACTACCGCGCGTGGCTCGACCGGCACGGCGTCGACACCGAGTCGATCCGGATCTCCGAGGTCCTGCACACGGCGCGCTTCGTCTGCACGACGGACTCCGACCACAACCAGATCGGCTCCTTCTACACGGGCGCGATGAGCGAGGCCCGCCTGATCGAGCTCAAGAGCGTCGCCGACCGCGTGGGCGGCCTCGACCTCGTCTCCATCGGCGCCAACGACCCCGAGGCGATGCTCCGCCACACCGAGGAGTGCCGCTCCCGCGGGATCCCGTTCGCCGCCGACTTCTCCCAGCAGATCGCCCGGATGGACGGCGAGGAGATCCGGATCCTCCTCGACGGTGCGACGTACCTCTTCTCCAACGAGTACGAGAAGGGGCTCATCGAGTCCAAGACCGGCTGGACCCACGAAGAGATCCTGTCCAAGGTCGGCCACCGCGTCACCACCCTCGGCTCGCGCGGCGTCCGGATCGAGCGGGCGGGCCAGGACCCCATCGAGGTCGGCTGCGCAGAGGAGGAGCGGAAGACCGACCCGACCGGCGTCGGCGACGCGTTCCGCGCCGGTTTCCTCTCCGGTCTCGTCTGGGGTGTGAGCCTGGAGCGCGCGGCCCAGGTCGGCTGCATGCTCGCGACCCTGGTCATCGAGACGGTCGGCACCCAGGAGTACACCCTGCGCCGCGCGCACTTCATGGAGCGCTTCACCAAGGCGTACGGCGACGAGGCCGCCACCGAGGTCCGCAAGCACCTCTCCTGACCCCCGCACCACCCGGGTCAGACGAGCCGGCGGACCACATAGGCCGAGCCGCGGTCCGCCGGCTCCTCACCCATGTACTCCTGTTCGCGCATCTCGCACCAGGCCGGGATGTCGAGCCGGGCCGCCTCGTCGTCGGCGAGCACCGTCACCGTGCCGCCGACGGGTACCTCTCCGATCACCTTTGCGAGTTCGATGACCGGAATCGGGCAGCGCCGGCCCAGCGCGTCGACCACGAGTGAGTCCCGCGGGGCGGGGGAGTGGGCCGGTGCGGCGGGCGCGCCGAGTTTCGCCCGCACCTCGGCCACCACACCCGGCAGGACGCCGAGGAAGCGTTCGACCTCGTCGCCGGTGGTTCCGGTGGGCAGCGACACGCGCACGTTCCCTTCCGTGAGCACTCCCATCGCCTTGAGGACATGGCTGGGCGTCAGCGTGCTGCTCGTGCAGGACGAACCCGATGAAACGGAGAATCCAGCGCGATCCAGCTCGTGGAGCAGTGTCTCCCCGTCGACATAGAGACAGGAGAAGGTGACCAGGTGCGGCAGGCGGCGTTCAGGGTCGCCGACCACCTCCACGTCGGGAACCAGGCCGGCCACCGCCGCCCGGACACGGTCCACCAGCGCGCGCAGCCGGACGGACTCGGCCGGGGCCTCCGCACGCACCGCCCGCAGCGAGGCCGCGGCCGCCACGATCGCCGGGATGTTCTCGAAGCCGGCGGCCCGCCCCGACTCCCTCTCGTCGGACGGGCCTTGGGGTGCGAAGCGGACCCCCTTGCGCACGGCGAGCAGCCCGACACCGGACGGCCCGCCCCACTTGTGCGCGCTCGCGGTCAGCAGCGACCAGCGGCCGGCCACCGGCCCCCAGCCCAGGGACTGGGCCGCGTCCACCAGCAGCGGCACACCGGCCTCGGCGCAGATCTCGGCGGTCTCCGCCACCGGCTGCACGGTCCCCACCTCGTGGTTGGCGGACTGCAGGCAGGCCAGTGCGGTGTCCGCGCGAAGCGCCCGGCCGTAGGCCGCCGGGTCCACTGCTCCGGTCCGGTCCACCGGCACCTCGGTGAACGACCCTCCGGCCGCCTCAAGCGCCGCGGCCGAGTGCAGCACCGAGGAGTGTTCGACCGCGGAGAGGACCATATGGCGGCCGACACGCCGACGGCCGGAAAGTGCTCCGGCCGTCCCCGAATGCACCGCCCGGGTGCCCGAGGAGGTGAACACGAGCTCGTCCGGCCGGCAGCCGACCGCCTCCGCGACGGTCTCCCGGGCCGCGTCCAGCAGCAGCGCCGCCCGCCGTCCCTCGCGGTAGAGCCGTGCGGGATCGGCCCAGCCCTCGTCCAGGGAGGCAAGCAGGGCCTGGCGGGCGACGGGATGCAGGGGAGCGGAGGAGGCCGCGTCGAAGTAGGGCACGCGGCCACGCTAGTCCGCCGGAGGGCTTCTCACGGTGACGGGCTCCCCGCCCGGCGGAAGAGGGGGCGTCAGATGGTGGCCGACGCGCGGATTCCACCCCTTCGGGGTGTCGGGCGGCGCGTTGGGCACCCTCCCCGCGCGACCCCAAATAGCGTCCAGTAGGGTTTGGTCCGCATAAACATCCAAACCCCTGCCCGCGTCAGGGGCGGCGACCGACCAAGTGAGACGGGCGCGCCGACCGTGCGGGCGAGACTCTCGGGAAGGCGCTACGTGAGTCCCAACGGCTCCGACCGCTCGTCGCGGCGCCCGATGCGGCGGAAGCTGCCGCAGGTGCTGACTGCGGGCCTGGTCCTGGCGACGGCCTCCGGTTGTTCATACAACTGGGAGGATTTCCCCCGCCTTGGTATGCCCACCCCGGTAACGGAAGAGGCCCCACGGATCCTCTCCCTCTGGCAGGGCTCGTGGGCGGCAGCGCTCGCCACGGGTGTCCTCGTCTGGGGGCTGATCCTGTGGAGCGTCATCTTCCACCGGCGTAGCAGGACCAAGGTGGAGGTACCGCACCAGACCAGGTACAACATGCCTATCGAGGCGCTGTACACAGTGGTCCCCCTCATCATCGTCTCGGTGCTCTTCTACTTCACCGCGCGCGATGAATCGAAGCTCCTCGAGCTCAGCCCGAAGCCGGCCCACACGATCAACGTGGTCGGCTACCAGTGGAGCTGGGGCTTCAACTACATCGAGAAGGTGGAGGGCCAGCCCTCCGCCGGTAACGAGGTCCCGAAGGAACTCGACGCCATCCCCGACAGGTTCCGCGAGGACTTCCCGAAGGGCGCCGGTGGCGTCTACGACGTGGGCGTCCCCGGCACGAGGAACCCGCAGAACGGCAACCCGGGTCCGACCCTGTGGCTGCCGAAGGGCGAGAAGGTCCGCTTCGTTCTGACTTCGCGTGACGTCATCCACTCCTTCTGGGTGGTGCCGTTCCTCATGAAGCAGGACGTCATTCCGGGCCACACCAACTCCTTCGAGGTCACTCCGAACAAGGAGGGCACCTACAGGGGCAAGTGCGCCGAGCTCTGCGGCGTCGACCACTCCCGGATGCTCTTCAACGTCAAGATCGTCTCCCCCGAGCGTTACCAGCAGCACCTCAAGGAGCTGGCGGAGAAGGGTCAGACGGGCTACGTGCCGGCAGGCATCGCGCAGACGGACCCGGCCAGGAATGCGGAGACCAACAAACTGTGAGCATCCTCAACGAATCCCAGGGTGCCGCGGCGGCAGACGCCTCGTTCGAGGACGAGCTACCGGTGCGGCGCAAGCAGCCGGGGAGTGTCGTCGTCAAGTGGCTGACCACCACTGACCACAAGACGATCGGCACGATGTACCTGGTCACGTCGTTCGCTTTCTTCGTCATCGGTGGCCTTCTGGCGCTCTTCATGCGCGCCGAGCTGGCCCGCCCCGGTACGCAGATCATGTCGAACGAGCAGTTCAACCAGGCGTTCACGATGCACGGCACGATCATGCTGCTGATGTTCGCGACGCCGCTGTTCGCCGGATTCGCGAACTGGATCATGCCGCTGCAGATCGGCGCGCCCGACGTGGCGTTCCCGCGGCTGAACATGTTCGCGTACTGGCTTTACCTCTTCGGCTCGCTCATCGCGGTGGCCGGCTTCCTCACCCCGCAGGGTGCGGCGGACTTCGGCTGGTTCGCCTACTCCCCGCTGTCGGACGCGGTCCGCTCGCCGGGCGTCGGCGCCGACATGTGGATCATGGGTCTGGCCTTCTCCGGCTTCGGCACGATCCTCGGTTCGGTCAATTTCATCACCACGATCATCTGCATGCGCGCCCCCGGCATGACGATGTTCCGTATGCCGATCTTCGTGTGGAACGTCCTGCTGACCGGTGTTCTGGTCCTGCTGGCCTTCCCGGTCCTGGCCGCCGCGCTCTTCGCGCTGGAGGTGGACCGTAAATTCGGCGCACATATCTTCGATGCGGCGAACGGTGGCGCATTGCTCTGGCAACACCTCTTCTGGTTCTTCGGCCATCCAGAGGTGTACATCATCGCGCTGCCGTTCTTCGGAATCATTTCGGAGATCATTCCGGTATTCAGCCGCAAACCGATGTTCGGTTATGTCGGCCTGATCAGCGCGACGATCGCCATTGCCGGTCTTTCCGTGACGGTGTGGGCTCACCACATGTACGTCACGGGCGGTGTGCTGTTGCCGTTCTTCTCCTTCATGACATTCCTCATCGCCGTACCGACCGGTGTGAAGTTCTTCAACTGGATCGGCACGATGTGGAAGGGGTCGTTGTCCTTCGAGACACCGATGCTCTGGTCCGTCGGCTTCCTGATCACCTTCGCCTTCGGTGGTCTGACGGGCGTGATCCTGGCGTCGCCCCCGCTGGACTTCCACATCTCCGACTCGTACTTCGTCGTCGCGCACTTCCACTACGTCGTCTTCGGCACCGTGGTCTTCGCGATGTTCGCCGGCTTCCACTTCTGGTGGCCGAAGTTCACCGGCAAGATGCTGGACGAGCGGCTCGGCAAGATGACCTTCTGGACGCTGTTCATCGGCTTCCACGGCACCTTCCTGGTGCAGCACTGGCTCGGTGCCGAGGGCATGCCGCGTCGCTACGCGGACTACCTCGCGGCCGACGGCTTCACCGCGCTGAACACGATCTCGACGATCTCCTCGTTCGTGCTCGGCCTGTCGATGCTCCCGTTCTTCTACAACGTCTGGAAGACGGCCAAGTACGGCAAGAAGGTCGAGGTCGACGACCCCTGGGGCTACGGCCGTTCGCTCGAATGGGCGACGTCTTGCCCGCCCCCGCGGCACAACTTCATCAGCCTGCCGCGGATCCGGTCCGAATCCCCGGCATTCGACCTGCACCACCCGGAGATCGCGGCGCTGGAGCAGCTGGATCACCTGTCCGAGGGTGACAAGGTTCTCGTCGGCGGCAAGGAGGACGGCAAGTGAAGATCCAGGGCAAGCTCTTCCTCTGGCTGAGTCTCTTCATGCTGGCCATCGCCATCACGTACGGCGTGTGGTCCAAGGAGCCGGTCGGCACCACCGCGCTGTTCCTGGCCTTCGGGCTCACCCTGATGATCGGCTTCTACCTGGCCTTCACAGCCAACCGGGTAGACGCGATGGCCCAGGACAACAAGGAGGCCGATGTCGCGGACGAGGCGGGTGAGGTGGGCTTCTTCTCGCCGCACAGCTGGCAGCCGCTCTCGCTGGCCATCGGGGGTGCCTTCCTCTTCATGGGAGTCGTCTTCGGCTGGTGGCTCGCCTACTTCGCGGCTCCGCTGCTTCTGATCGGCCTGTTCGGCTGGGTGTTCGAGTACTACCGGGGCGAGAACCGCACCCAGTAGGACACGCCGCCGAAGGACGTGCAGTACCCGAACGGGGGCCCGGCCCGCTCAGCAATGAGCGGGCCGGGCCCCCGTTTGCAGTCACTGAACGCGCTGGATCGGATGAATCTTCTTAGCGTGGGTTCATGAACCACACGCCGCGCATCCGCCCCGTAGTGAGCTGCTCCCTGCTGGTCGTCACCCTGGTAGCTGGTGCGACCGCCTGTGGGGAGCCCGACGGCCATCCGCTGTCGCTGAAGCCCTACGACGCAGCCGATCTGGTCTCCTTCAACGGACCGTCCGGGAACAAGAAGGCCGACCCCGACAAGCCCCTCGAATTCACCGTCAAGGACGACGACGTGACCATCACGGACGTCACGGCCGTCGACACCGAGGGCCGCCATCTGGCCGGAGAGCTCGACGCCGACGGCAAGCGGTGGCACTCCACGACCTCGCTGGCCGCCGGGACCCGATACACCGTCAAGGTCTCGACCGAGAACGAGGACGGCGCCCCCGGCAGCCGTACGTACGCGTTCGGCACGACCTCGGCCAAGAAGTTCCTGAAGGTCACCTTCGGCCCGCAGGCGGGCACCTACGGGGTCGGACAGCCCCTCACAGCGGAACTCAGCGCTCCGGTCGCCGACCGGGCGAGCCGGGCCACCGTCGAGCGAGGGCTGCAGGTCCGGTCCTCACCCGCCGTCACCGGCTCCTGGTACTGGGTCGACGACAAGACCCTGCACTACCGCCCCCAGGAGTACTGGCCCGCCGACGCCACCATCGACCTGCGCAGCAACCTCAAGGGGATAAAGGTGGGCAACGCCCTGTACGGGGGTGATGCCAAGGCCCTGAAACTCAAGACCGGGGACCGGATAGAAGCCATCACCGACGCGGCGGACCACTCGATGACGGTCCTGCGCAACGGTGAAGTGATCAACACCATCCCGGTCACCACGGGCAAGCCCGGCTTCGACACGCGCAACGGCGTCAAGGTCGTGCTGGCCAAGGAGCAGTTCGTACGCATGCGCGGTGAGAGCATCGGCATCGCGGCCGGCTCGTCGGAGTCCTACGACCTGCCCGTCTACTGGGCCACCCGGGTCACCTGGAGCGGCGAGTACGTCCACGCCGCGCCGTGGTCGACGGGTTCGCAGGGCAGCGCCAATGTCAGCCACGGCTGCACCGGCATGAGCACCGCGGACGCCGAATGGTTCTTCGAGACCGTGCGCGAGGGCGACGTGGTCAAGGTCGTCGGCAGCGAAGGCGAGACCATGACGCCGTTCGACAACGGCTTCGGCGACTGGAACCTGGACTGGGACGCCTGGCAGAAGGGCAGCGCCCTGCGCAGCGGCACGCCGGACGCCGGTACCGATGTCCGGACGGCGCGCCTGCGCCCCCAGGTCTGATCAGGCCCGGAGTGCGCACCGGCGCCCCGGGAGAACACCGCGGAGGGGATCGGGGCCCCTCCGCCGCGCCACGCCTCTCAGGCCCCCACGGACAGCCTCCGACGCAGGACGGAGGCGAGGGCGTCCGCGAAGCCGACCGGGTCCACCGGAAGCGTCACAGCGGCGTCGGCACGGCTCCAGGTGGCCAGCCAGGCGTCCTGCGGTCGCCCGATCAGCAGCAGCACCGGCGGGCAGTCGAAGATCTCGTCCTTGATCTGCCTGCAGACGCCCATGCCGCCCGCGGGCGCCGTCTCGCCGTCCAGTACGCAGACGTCGATGCCGCCCTTGTCGAGCGCGCTCAGCACGGCGGGCAGGGTGGCGCACTCCAGGAACTCCACCGGTGGAACGTCCGCCGCAGGCCTGCGACCGGCTGCCAGCCTCACCTGCTCACGCGTGTTGGCGTCGTCGCTGTAGACCAGGACCGTGGCGGTCGGCTGCATTGTTCCTCCGTGACGTCTGTGTCTTCGGGGCTCTCGGGGCATGAACCGATGGGCGGATCGTACTCCGGCCGACGGCCTGTCAGCACCGGTAAAGACATCGATTCGATGGGCCGTTCGGGGAGGACACACCTCGCTGACACACCGAACGGCACCCCCCGGAGTGAGGGCGGGATAAGCGACCGACATAATGTCGGTCGTGGCGACAGCAACGACAGTAGAAACCGGGCACGCGCACCCGTCGGTCAATCGACCGAACCTCACCAGCGTCGGAACCATCATCTGGTTGAGTTCCGAGCTGATGTTCTTCGCGGCCCTCTTCGCGATGTACTTCACCCTGCGATCGGTGCTGGGACCCGATCACTGGAAGGAGATGGCCGACCATCTGAACTTCCCGTTCTCGGCGACGAACACCACGATCCTGGTGCTTTCCTCTCTCACCTGCCAGCTCGGCGTTTTCGCCGCGGAGCGGGGCGATGTGAAGAAGCTCCGCACCTGGTTCATGATCACGTTCGTGATGGGCGCGATCTTCATCGGGGGCCAGGTCTTCGAGTACACCGAGCTGGTCAAGAAGGACGGACTCTCCCTGTCCTCCGACCCGTACGGTTCGGTGTTCTACCTGACGACCGGCTTCCACGGTCTGCATGTGACAGGCGGCCTCATCGCCTTCCTGCTCGTTCTGGGCAGGACATACGCGGCCTCGAGATTCACCCACGAACAGGCCACAGCCGCCATCGTCGTGTCCTACTACTGGCACTTCGTCGATGTCGTCTGGATCGGTCTGTTCGCCACGATCTACATGATCAAGTAACTGGGCTCGCGCCCACCCACCATCGACGCAGAAGATCCTGACACCGGGGTAATCCGTGAAAAAGCTCTCCGCACGACGACGCCATCCGCTGGCGGCGGTCGTCGTACTACTCCTCGCGCTGGCGGCTACCGGGGGGCTGTACGCCGCGTTCGCGCCTGCGGGTAAGGCGCAGGCCGACGAAACCGCCCAGTCCCTCGCCATCGACGAGGGCAAGAAGCTCTACTCCGTGGGCTGTGCCAGCTGCCACGGGACCGGCGGTCAGGGCACCACCGACGGACCGTCCCTCGTGGGCGTGGGCTCCGCCGCCGTCGACTTCCAGGTCGCCACCGGACGCATGCCGGCCCAGCAGCCGGGCGCCCAGGTGCCGAAGAAGCCGGTCATCTACAACCAGGCAGAGATCGACCAGCTCGCGGCGTACATCTCGTCGCTGGGCGCCGGTCCGATCACGCCGACCAAGAGTCAGGTCGACCCCTCGGGCGCCGACGTGGCCAAGGGCGGCGACCTGTTCCGCACCAACTGCGCGCAGTGCCACAACTTCACCGGCAAGGGCGGCGCGCTGACGCACGGCAAGTTCGCCCCGGACCTCCAGGGCGTGAGCCCGAAACACATCTACGAGGCCATGCAGACCGGCCCGCAGAGCATGCCCTCCTTCCCGGACAGCACCATGCCGGAGAAGGAGAAGAAAGACATCATCGCGTACATCAAGACCGTGAACGGTGGCGACTCCGCGAGCCCCGGCGGGCTCTCGCTCGGTGGCCTCGGTCCCGTCAGCGAGGGTCTCTTCGGCTGGATCTTCGGACTGGGCGGACTGGTCGCCATCGCCGTCTGGGTCGCGGCCCACACCGCTAAGGCCAAGAAGTCATGAGTAGCCAAGAGATTTCAGAAGAGGGCCTGCCCGCAGGGCAGGACACCGCGCACGGCGCGGTAGCGGTCGCGGACGACCCGTTCGCCGACCCCGGGCTGCCGGCGCACAAGCCGCGCATCCAGGACATCGACGAACGGGCCGCGGATCGCTCCGAGCGCGCCGTCGCGTTCATGTTCACGCTGTCCATGCTGGCGACGGTCGGCTTCATCGCCAGCTACGTCATCTTCCCGGTCGACAAGATCGTGTTCATCTGGCCCTTCGGCCACGTGAGCGTGCTCAACTTCTCCCTGGGACTGACGCTCGGCCTGGCGCTGTTCCTCATCGGCGCGGGTGCCGTCCACTGGGCGCGCACCCTGATGTCCGACGTCGAGGTCGCCGACGACCGGCACGCCATCGAGGCCACGCCCGAGGTCAAGGCCAAGGTCATGGCCGACTTCGCGGCCGGTGCCGAGGAGTCCGCGCTCGGACGGCGCAAGCTGATCCGCAACACCATGTTCGGCGCGCTGGCACTGGTGCCGCTCTCCGGTGTGGTGCTGCTGCGCGACCTCGGTCCGCTGCCGGAGAAGAAGCTCCGCAACACGCTGTGGGCCAAGGGCAAGCTGCTCGTCAACATGAACACGATGGAGCCGCTGCGTCCCGAGGACGTCGTCGTCGGTTCGCTCACCTTCGCCATGCCCGAGGGCCTGGAGGAGGACGCGCACGACTTCCAGACGCAGATCGCCAAGTCCGCCCTGATGATCATCCGCATCGAGCCGGACAACATCAAGGACAAGCGCGAGCGCGAGTGGGCCCACGAGGGAATCGTGGCCTTCTCCAAGATCTGCACCCACGTCGGCTGCCCGATCAGCCTGTACGAGCAGCAGACGCATCACGTGCTCTGCCCGTGCCACCAGTCCACCTTCGACCTCTCCGACGGCGCCCGCGTCATCTTCGGTCCGGCCGGTCACGCCCTCCCGCAGCTGCGGATCGGTGTGAACAGCGAGGGCAACCTCGAAGCCCTCGGTGACTTCGAAGAGCCCGTCGGTCCTGCCTTCTGGGAGCGCGGATGAGTACTGCGACGGAAACACAGCGCAAGGCGCCCGCCGGTGAGCGTGTCGCCGACTGGGCGGACGGCCGGCTCGGCATCTACGGGCTCGCCAAGGCCAACATGCGCAAGATCTTCCCGGACCACTGGTCCTTCATGCTCGGTGAGATCTGCCTCTACAGCTTCCTCATCATCATCCTCACGGGTGTGTACCTGACGCTGTTCTTCCACCCGAGCATGAACGAGGTCGTGTATCACGGCTCGTACGAGCCGATGCAGGGCATCCGGATGTCCGAGGCCTACGCCTCGACGCTGGACATCAGCTTCGACGTCCGCGGCGGCCTGCTGGTCCGGCAGATCCACCACTGGGCAGCGGTGATCTTCCTCGCCGGCATGTTCGTGCACATGTTCCGGGTGTTCTTCACCGGCGCGTACCGCAAGCCGCGCGAGATCAACTGGCTGTTCGGCTTCCTGCTGTTCGTCCTCGGCATGTTCACCGGGTTCACCGGTTACTCGCTCCCGGACGACCTGCTCTCCGGTACGGGTGTGCGCTTCACGGAGGGCGCGATCCTGTCGATGCCGATCGTCGGTACGTACATCTCGATGTTCCTGTTCGGCGGGGAGTTCCCCGGCACGGACATCATCGCGAGGTTCTACTCGATCCACATCCTGCTGCTGCCCGGCATCATGCTCGGGCTCGTGGTCGGCCACCTCATCCTGGTGTTCTTCCACAAGCACACCCAGTTCGCCGGCCCCGGCCGCACGAACAAGAACGTCGTCGGCATGCCCCTGCTTCCGGTGTACATGGCCAAGGCCGGAGGCTTCTTCTTCCTGGTCTTCGGTTTCATCGCGATCCTCTCGGCCATCGCCTCGATCAACCCGATCTGGGCACTCGGCCCGTACCGTCCCGACCAGGTGTCCACGGGCGCCCAGCCGGACTGGTACATGGGATTCGCCGAAGGCTTCGTCCGTGTGATGCCCGGCTGGGAGATCAACCTCTGGGGCCACACCCTGGTCCTGGGCGTGCTCATCCCGCTGGTCCTCTTCGGTCTGGTCCTCGGGGCGCTGGCGCTCTACCCGTTCATCGAGTCGTGGATCACCGGGGACAAGCGCGAGCACCACATCCTGGACAAGCCGCGCAACACCCCGGTCCGCACCGGTCTCGGTGTCGCCTGGGTGACGATCTACTTCGTCATGCTGATCGGCGGCGGCAACGACATCTGGGCGACGCACTTCCACCTGTCGCTCAACGCGATCAGCTGGTTCGTCCGGATCGCGTTCTTCGTCGGCCCGGTCGTGGCGTTCATCGTCACGAAGCGGATCTGCCTCGGCCTCCAGCGGCGCGACAAGGAGAAGGTGCTGCACGGGCGCGAGTCCGGCACCATCAAGCGCCTGCCGCACGGTGAGTTCGTCGAGATCCACGAGCCGCTCAGCCCTGGGCAGCTGCACACGCTCACCGCGCACGAGCAGTACAAGCCGGTCGAGATCGGCCCGACGGTCGACGAGAACGGTGTCGAGCGCAAGCCCTCCGTACTGGAGAAGATGCGGGCGAGCCTCAGCGAGAAGTACTTCGGCGAGGGAACTCAGATCCCCAAGCCCACTGCCGAGGAGTACAAGGAGATCAACAGCGGCCACGGCCACCACTGATCACCTCAGCTGACCGCCACAGCGAAGAGCCCCGTCCATCCGATGGACGGGGCTCTTCGCCGTCTCCGGGCTGGATAGGGTGGGAGGCATCCTTGTACCGGCTGTGGACCCCAGGAGCGGACCATGAACGTTGTGACCCCGGACGGCGGCGACAGCGTGGCGGCCCGCACCTGGCCGGGCGTGCTGACCCCTCTCCTGCGGGGCGAGGACCTCGGCGCCGACGACACGGCGTGGGCCATGAACCGCATCATGAGCGGTGAGGCCACGGATGTGCAGATCGCCGGGTTCGCGGTCGCGCTGCGGGCCAAGGGCGAGACCGTGGACGAGGTGACCGGGCTGGTCCGCGCCATGTACGAGCACGCCCACACCATCGAGGTGCCCGGCCGCACGGTCGACATCGTGGGGACCGGCGGAGACATGGCCAAGACGGTCAACATCTCCACCATGTCCGCGATCGTCGTCGCGGGGACGGGTGCGAAGGTCGTCAAGCACGGCAACCGCGCCTCCTCGTCGGCGAGCGGTGCCTCGGACGTGCTGGAGAAGCTCGGCGTCAACCTCGAACTGACTCCGCAGCGGGTCGTCTCCGTCGCGGAGGAGGCGGGCATCACCTTCTGCTTCGCCGTGAAGTTCCACCCAGCCCTGCGGTACGCGGCCAGGGCCCGCAAGGAGCTCGGCACCCAGACCACCTTCAACATTCTGGGACCGCTCACCAACCCGGCCCGGGTGCGCTCCCAGGCCATCGGGGTCGCCGACCCGAAGATGGCGCCCATCGTGGCGGGCGTGCTGGCGGACCGGGGGAACTCCGCGCTCGTCTTCCGGGGCGACGACGGGCTGGACGAGCTGACGACCACGGCCACCTCCCGGGTCTGGATCGTGCGCGACGGCGCCGTCCGGGAGGAGCCCTTCGACCCGCGCGACGTCGGCCTAGAACTCGTCCCCGTCGAGGCGCTGCGGGGCGCCGACGCGTCGTACAACGCCGATGTCGCGCGCCGGCTCCTCGACGGGGAGACCGGGCCCGTGCGTGAGGCCGTGCTCCTCAACTCCGCGGCCGCGCTGGTCGCGCTGGACCCGGGCGAGGGGACGCTGAACGAGCAGTTGGCGGCGGGGATCGCGCGGGCCGCGAAGTCCATCGACTCGGGCGGGGCCAAGCGCGCGCTGGAGCGCTGGGTGACCGCCAGCAACGCCTGAGAGCCTGTCGGGTGACCTCTGATCGGGGACGATCGAAGGCCACCCGACAGGCTCTGAGAGGCGCACGGTGTGAGCGGGGCGCAGTCCGGATCGCGGACTGCGCCTTGCGCGTCGCCAGGGGTATGGCAGGATGCTGCGCAGGTCATGAGTGACAGCGACTACGGCCCCGGCCCGCTGTCCGGCAACCCTCCGTCCGTGGCGGGGTGCCCCGGGTGAAGACCGGGCCGCAGTCAGCGAGGTCTGCGGCAAGCGCGGACCCCTCGGCATCGTTGGATGCCACCCCTTGGGGTCCTGGTCCCAGGGAGCCTTCTGTGAGCAAGCGAATGCGATAGGGCGCGAAGCCCTCTTCCGCACACCCCTTTTTTCTTCCTCTCCGCGCTGCCGCGCACCGCCGGCGCGAGGATTTCGCCTGCCTTTTACGGGAGTTCGCCATGTCTGTCTCAACCGCTGCCGTCGACCAGGCCATTTGTGCCCCGCTGCCGGTTATGGGTGCTGATGTCACCGTTCCGCTCGTCACCGGTGGAGACGTCACGTACGCCGCCCTCGACTACGCGGCCAGCGCCCCCGCCCTCCAGCGCGTGTGGGACGACGTGGCCGCCTACGCCCCGTACTACGGAAGCGTGCACCGCGGCGCCGGGTATCTCTCGCAGCTCTCCACCGACCTGTTCGAGACGAGCCGGACCACCGTCGCGGAGTTCCTCGGCTGCCGCGCCGACGACCAGGTGGTCTTCACCCGCTCGACGACCGACTCGCTCAACCTGCTGGCCGCCGCGCTGCCCGTGGGCTGCGAGGTGTTCGTGTTCGAGACGGAGCACCACGCCGCGCTGCTGCCCTGGCGGAACGTCCGGGTGACCTACCTCGACGCCCCCCGCACCCCGGACCAGGCCGTCGCCACGCTCGAGCGGGCCCTGGCCGGCCGCGACCCCCACGGTCCGGCCCTGGTCTGCGTCACGGGTGCCTCCAACGTCACCGGTGAGCTGTGGCCGGTGAAGGCCCTGGCCGCCGCCGCCCACGCGCACGGGGCCCGGATCGTCCTCGACGCCGCGCAGCTTGCGCCCCATCACCCGGTGGACATCGCGGAGCTGGACGCCGACTGGGTCGCCTTCTCCGGCCACAAGCTGTACGCCCCGTTCGGCTGCGGGGTGCTCGCAGGCCGGGCCGACTGGCTGCGGGACGCGGAGCCGTACCTCGCCGGAGGCGGCGCCTCCCGCAAGGTCGCCCGGCGCACCGACGGAGGCGTGGACGTCGAGTGGCACACCACCGCGGCCCGCCACGAGGCCGGATCGCCCAACGTCATCGGCGTCTACTCCATCGCCGCCGCCTGCAAGGCGCTGACCGAGGCCGGCTTCGGCCGGCTGGTCGAGCGGGAACAGCACCTGGTCACCCGGGTGCGTGAGGGGCTCGCCGGTGTCCCCGAGGTGAAGGTGCTCTCGCTGTTCGGCGACGACGCCCCGAGGGTCGGCGTCATCTCCTTCGTGGTGGAGGGCTGGAACAGTTCGCACTTCGCCGCGGCGCTCTCCGCGGAGTACGGCATCGGGGTGCGCGACGGACTGTTCTGCGCTCACCCGCTGGTGCGGACCCTGCTGGGCAGCGAGCCGCAGGACCCGGGGGAGTGCGGCGCCCCCGAGGCGGCGCCGGGGGAGAGGTCCCTCAACGCCATCCGGGTGAGTTTCGGAGCCGGGACGCCGGACGAGCACATCGACCGGTTCCTGGGTGCGGTCCGGGAGCTGGTGAGTTCCGGTGCCCGCTGGGCCTACCGCACCGAGGACGGCCGCTGCGTCCCGGACCGGGGCGCCACCTCGCAGGTCTGACCCGCCCGCACGCGGCTGGGGCCGGGACGGGAGCGACTCCTCGTCCCGGCCGGAGCCGCGCGTCGTGTCAGGCGTCGAGGCCGATGGCGAAGGCCGCCTCGAGGTCGTGCTGGGAGTAGGTCCGGAAGGCCACGTGGGTGTCGGTCGCCTCGACTCCCGGGATCTTGCTGATCCGGCCCGGGATGACGTCGGCGAGATCGTCGTGCCTGGCCACCCGGACCATGGCGATCAGGTCGTACGTGCCGGTGACCGAGAAGACCTCGCTGACGCTGTCCAGCGACGCGATGGCCTCGGCGATCTCGGGGATCCGGTCCACGCTGGTTTTGATGAGAACGATCGCGGTGATCACGGCTGGCTTTCTCCCTCAGTGGCCGTGGCTGGAGACTTCACTCTAGTACCACCCCGATAACGCCCCCAGGCGTACAGGAACCCGGCGGCGAAGCCCGCCACATGGGCGAGGTAGGCCACTCCCGGGCCGCTGCCTGCGCCCTGGGCCGCGAGCCACTGGAGCACGAACCAGAACACGAGCACGATCCAGGCGGGAAAGCGCAGCGGCAGGAAAAGGAGGAACGGGAAGAGGCTGGTGACGCGCGCCCGGGGGAAGAGGTAGAGGAAGGCGCCGAGCACCGCGGAGATCGCCCCCGACGCCCCGACCAGCGTCTGGTCCGAGCCCGCGTGCACGACCGCGTAGGCCACCAGCGCGAAGTAGCCGCACGCGACATAGAAGAAGACGAACTCGGCGCGTCCCATGCGCTCCTCGGCCATGGCGCCGAACACGTAGAGGAAGAGCATGTTGCCGAGCAGGTGCAGCCAGCTGCCGTGGACGAAGAGCGCGGTCAGCGGGGTCAGCGCCGCGTGGGCGGAGCCGTCCAGCAGCTCGCTGGGGATCACGCCCCACCGCTCGAAGTACCCGGCCTGCGCGGCGAGGAGGGCGTCGCCCTCGCCGTGGGTGGGGTTGAACCCGGAGACCGGACTGATCAGGAACACCGCACAGCACAGCGCCATCAGCCCGTACGTGACCGGGGCGCCGCCCGCGCCGGCCGCCGCCCCGAGCTCCCGGGCCCGCTTCCGCCAGTCGCCTTCCCGCAGATCGATCACGTACAGAGCATGACGCACACGGCGAGAACGGGACAGACCGCCTCGCCGTGCCGGAGGGTATGCGCAAGGCCGTAGGGTTGCCGCAGGACATCCGCAGTTCGACGGCGCACCGCGAGATCGCAGACCTGGGCACGCACGAGAGACGCGACGAAAGAGGACTCAACGATGACGACGGTTCCCCAGCCGACGGACGGGACCCGCTGGCGCTGCACACTCTGCGGCAACCTCACCCGTTTCGACGTGACGCGCTCCTCCAAGGTCGTGGAGTACGTCCATCTCGACCTGGCCGGGGAGTCGAGTGTCGAGGAGCGGGAGGTGGTCAGTGAGACCATCGAGTCCGTGCGCTGCCGCTGGTGCAACGCGGTGGACCAGATCGAACTGGTCGACAGGCCGGGCGCCGACTCCTGACGGAGCCGTGCGGACCTACATATTGGGGTGATGGATGGTGGAGCAGCCGACAGGCGGCGCCGGACCGGCCGACGCGGCCGACGGCACCGCGGAGTCGCTCGACCGTCCGCTGCCCGAGGGCGTACGCCGCAGGGTGGTGGCGCTGGTCTCGGACGCCTTCGGCGGTCTGACGGTCGGCGAACTCCCCGCACAGCTACGGCAGTACGCCCGTTTCACGCCGAGCAGGCGCGCCAAGTTCGCGGGTAACGCGATGGCGGCCGCCCTCGAGAGCGACCCGGCGTTCCGCCGGCGCATCGGTGAGCGGATCGGCCAGACCCAGCCGGAGCTCGCCGACGCGCTGAAGTCCGGTGCGCCGCCCGCCGCCGCGGACCCGGTCGACGTGGCCGCCGCCGCGTACGTGCTGCGGCCGGCCGGCTGGGTCAAGCTGATCGCGGCCGCCGGCGAGGAGGTCCAGCGGGCGCACGCCGAGCGGGCGGACGAGGAGACCCGGCGCGAGCTGGAGCGGCTGCGCGAGGAGCTCGACCGCGCCCGCGGCCAGACCAGGGCCGACACCGAGCGGCTGCGTGCGGAGCTGGACGCGTCCCGCAAGGAGAGCGACTCACTCCACCGCAAACTCCGCAGCGCGCTCAGCGAGGTGAAGCGCGGGGAGGCCGCCCTGCGCAAGCTCGGTGCGGAGACGGAGACCGTACGCGCCGAGGCCGCCGCCCAGGTATCCGCGGCCGAGAGTGAGACGCGGCGGCTCAAGGCGCGGCTCGCCGAGGCGGAGGCCTCGGTCGAGGCGGGCCGCAGGGCGGCCAGGGAGGGCCGGTCGGTCGAGGACATGCGGTTGCGGCTGCTTCTGGACACCGTGCTGGAAGCCGCCCAGGGGCTTCGCCGCGAACTGGCCCTGCCCCCGTCGTCGATCCGCCCAGCCGACGGTGTGGAGGCGGTGGAGCCGGGCCGCATGTCGCCCAAGGACATCGCGGCCAGGGCGCTTTCGGAGACTGATCCGGCGCTGCTCGACCAGTTGCTCGCCCTTCCCCAGGCGCATCTCATCGTCGACGGCTACAACGTCACCAAGACCGGCTATCCGCAGATGCCCCTGGAGAAGCAGCGGTTGCGTCTTCTGGGCGGACTCTCCGTCCTGGCGGCGCAGACCGGCGCCGAGATGACCTGCGTCTTCGACGGTGCCGAACTGGCCGTCCCGGTCCTGCTGGCACCACCCCGCGGGGTGCGTGTGCTGTTCAGCAAGGCGGGGGTGACCGCGGACGAACTGATCCGGCAGCTCGCCCGCGCCGAACCTCCGGGCAGGCCCGTCGTCGTGGTCTCCACCGACCGTGAAGTGGCGGACGGAGTCGCGAAGGCCGGCGCGAGACCGGTGGCGTCCGCCTTGCTCCTGAAGCGCCTTTCGCGCGTCTAGTGCGCCTTGAGTGCTTTGGGTGACTTGCCGGAATTTATGGAACGTACCGTCAACTCTTCGCTACACGCAGTGTGATGAAAGTAAAGAAGTGCTGGTGTGGCGATATTTTGCTTGTGAGGATTTGAACTGATCACAAGATGGTCACTAGGGTCAGGCCTCGAACCTTCGCACGGTTGATCGCCCACCAGGGGTGACGGCGAAGGAACCGCCGATTCCGTGACGTGTACGGAGCCGGGGCTTCCGTCCCCCACAGCCCGGTAGGCGGCTCGAGGAAGAAGGAGCTCGCCTTCGTGGCGTCCCACCGTCGTCCCAAGCAGCCGAGCCGCACCCGCGTGACCGTGCTCACCGCGACCGCCGCAGCAGCTGTGGCCCTGACCTCCCAGGCGGCGCACGCCGACCCCAAGCCGACCAAGAGCGAGGTCAAGGCGAAGGTCGACAAGCTCTACCACGAGGCCGAGGAGGCCACGGAGAAGGCCAACGGCGCCAAGGAGCAGCAGGACAAGCTCAAGAAGCAGGCCGACGCGCTCCAGGACAAGGTCGCCCGCGGCCAGGACGAGCTCAACACCCTGCGCGGTGAACTCGGTTCGCTCGCCACGGCGCAGTACCGCTCCGGCGGCCTCGACCCGTCGGTCCAGCTGCTGCTCTCCTCGGACCCGGACAGCTTCCTCGACGAGGCCTCCGCGCTCGACCAGCTGACGGCGAAGCAGGCCGAGTCCCTGCAGAAGATCCAGGCGAAGCAGCGCACCCTTGCGCAGCAGCGCAAGGAGGCGCAGGCCAAGCTCGCCGACCTCGACGACGTCCGCACGTCGCTGAACGAGAACAAGAAGAAGTACCAGGGCAAGCTCGCCGAAGCCCAGAAGCTGCTGAACACCCTCACGGCCGCCGAGCGCGCGAAGATGGCCGCCGACGAGCAGCGCGCCAGCCGCGCGGCCGGTGACCGGGTCGACCTCGGCAACGAGGTCCCCGCGTCCGCCCGCGGCGCCGCCGCCCTCAGCGCGGCCGCCACGCAGCAGGGCAAGCCGTACGTCTCCGGTGGCACCGGCCCGAACTCGTTCGACTGCTCGGGTCTGACCCAGTGGGCCTACGCCCAGGCCGGGGTCCAGATCACGCGCACCACGTACACCCAGATCAACGACGGTGTCCGGATCGGCCGCAGCGCCCTGAAGCCGGGGGACCTGGTCTTCTTCAACAACACCTCGCACGTCGGCCTCTACGCCGGCAAGAACATGATCCTGCACGCCCCGCATCCCGGCGCCGTGGTCCGCTACGAGTCGATGGACTACATAGGCACCTTCCAGTTCGGCGTCCGCGTCTGACGCCCGAACGGGCGAATCGCTGCACCCCCCGACGGCACCCCGCCCCACCGGAGACCACAGGTCACCGGTGGGGCGCCGTCGTTCCCGCGCCCCCGCGCCCCCGGCGTGGCCTTTGGTCAGACCGTAGTCGTCCGGTTACTGTCTGCGCTGCCGTGCAGCTCCCGTGCGTCGGTCCGCCCGCCCCGGGCGGCAGGGGCTGCGCACGTCTGCGTACAGCGGAAGGGAGTGCGGCTTCAGTGGTGTCGCATCGCCGCCCCACCCGGCCCGGTCTCAACCGCGGCGTCCGGGCCACCGTCCTGTCGGCTGCCGCGGCCACGGCCGCCGCCACCCTGGGCACCGCACCGGCGAGTGCCGGACCGCAGGACTCCCACGAGACGGCCAAGGCCACGGTGGACCGCCTGTACGGGGAGGCCGAGCGGGCCACCGAGCAGTTCAACGCCGCCCGCGAGAGCCTTGGCGTGCTGCGCGGCCGGATCGGCAGGGCGCAGGATTCCGCCGCCCGCACCCAGGAGGAGATCAACCGGCTGCGAGCCTCCCTCGGCTCGATGGCCGGCGCGCAGTACCGCTCGGGCGGCATCGACCCCTCGGTCGCGCTGCTGCTCTCCTCGGACCCCGAGACCTTCCTCGACCGGGCCGCGGCCCTCGACCGGGCCGGTGAGCGCAGTGCGGTGACCCTGCACAGACTCCGCCATGCCCAGCGCAAGATCGCCCAGAGCCGCTCGGAGGCCGCCGGGGCCCTGGCCGCCATGGAACGCGACCGGGCGGCCGTGACCCGCCACAAGCGCACTGTGGAGGCCAGGCTGGCCCGCGCCCGACAGCTGTTGCGCGCGCTGCCCGCCGCCGACCGCGACGAGATGGGCCGCGCCTCACGCTCGGGCCTCCATGGGGACCTCGCCGCTGTCGCGGCGTCGGCCCGGGGCGCCGCCGCCCTCATGGCGGCCCGGCAGGCCCTGGGACGCCCGTACGTGTGGGGTGCCAACGGCCCCGCCGGGTTCGACTGCTCCGGCCTCATGCAGTGGGCCTACGCCCAGGCAGGGGTGGGCCTGCCCAGGACCTCGCAGGCGCAGCGGTACGCGGGCCGTATGGTGCCGCTCTCGCAGGCCAGGCCCGGCGACCTGGTCGCCTACCGCGCGGACGCGAGCCACATCGGGATGTACGCGGGAAACGGCCAGGTCATCCACGCTCCGTATCCCGGCGCCCCGGTCCGCTACGACCCCGTCGGCATGATGCCCGTCTCCTCGGTCACCCGCGTCTGACCGTACGATCGGCAGGATGGCTGTTCGGACGCAGGGCGGGCGGCGGATACGTATCCGCGGACGGGGCACGGCAGGGGCCGTGCTCGCCGTCCTGCTGCTCGCGCCCGCCTGCGCCGCCCCCCGGGAGAGCCCGCCCGGCCCCACCGGCCGGCAGGTCTCCGCGGCCCTGGACCGCCGCGCCGCCGCGGTCATGGCCCACGACGCGGACGCCTACCTGGCCGGGCTCGACCCGCGGGCCGCGTCGTTCCGGGCGGCCCAGCGAACCGAACTGCGCAACCTCGTCGACGTTCCCCTGGAGTCGTGGGCGTACGAGGTGAAGGACGTCACCGGCGAGGGCGGGGACCGCGCCACCGCCGAGGTCGAGCTGCGCTACCGGATCAAGGAATACGACAGGGCGCCCATGTCCTCCTCCCGCACGGTGGAACTGGTCCGCCGCGGTGCGGGCCGGACCTGGTACATCGCCGCCGACCGGGCATCGGACGGCAGTCCCGGACAGCTCTGGGAACAGGGCGACGTCCAGGTCGTACGGGGCACGCACAGCCTCGTCCTGGGGGTCGGGCGCCGGGACGCCGAGCTGCGGCGCATCGCGGACACCGCGGACACGGCCGTCCCGTCGGTCGCCGACGCGTGGCCGGAGACCTGGGCGCAGCGGGTGGTGGTGCTCGTCCCCGAGACCGTCGAGGACATGGCGGGGCTCCTGGGCTCACCGGTGGCGAGCTACCGGGGCATAGCGGCCGTCACCACCGGCGAGGTCGGCGGCCGCGGCCGGTCCCCGGCGGACCGGGTGGTCGTCAATCCAGAGGCGTACGGCATGCTCGGCGACTTCGGGCAGCGGGTCGTCCTCACGCACGAGACCGCCCACGTCGCGACCCGCGGCCACACGTCCGCCGCCACGCCCGTCTGGCTCTCCGAGGGTTTCGCCGACTGGACCGCCTACCGTCACGAGACCCGCACCGCTCCCGAGATCGCCCCCGAACTCGCCGAGGCGGTCCGCGCAGGTGACCTGCCCGCGCTGCTCCCGGTGGACGAGGACTTCGGTTTCGACGAGGACGCCACGAAGCTCGCCCGGGCGTACGAGGGCGCATGGCTGGCCTGCGAACTGATCGCGCGGGACTGGGGCGAGGAGGAGCTGACCGCCTTCTACAAGGCGGTGGGCAGCCGTTCGGGGCGGGACGGGGCGGTGGAGCACGCCATGCAGTCGGTACTCGGCACGACGCCCCAGGACTTCACGGTGCGCTGGCGGGAGTATCTTCGCGCCCGGCTGGGCTGAAGGGCCCCACCGCGGTGCGCCCCCGACGGGCACCCGGCACGGTCTCCCGCCACAGCCGGTGCCCGGCGCAGAGCGCCGCCACGACCAGGAGGCCGTTGCGCACGGCCATGAGGGCGACGCCCTCGGCGTCACTGGCGACCACGTGGGCGAAGCCGAGCGGGAACTCCAGCAGCGTGACACCGGTGGCGACCAGGACGAGCCCGGCCGGCAGCCCCATCCGGCTGCCCCGGAAGACCAGGCACACGGCGGCGACCCCGAGCGGCCACACCATGTACTGGGGGCTGATGACACGGCTGGTCACGGTGAACAGCAGCACCGCCGTGAAGGCCGCGTCCGCCGGGGTGTGCACCGAGAAGGTACGCGCGCGCAGGCGCCACACCAGCAGCCAGCCGAAGGCGAACACGCTCAGCGCCAGGGCCAGGGTGCTCACCAGGGCGACCTGCGGGCCCGCGAACTCCATCGACCCGTAACGCAGCTCCACCCGGCCGCTCCAGCCGAACTGCCGGGCGACATGGAAGAACAGCGCCCCGAGCGATTCGATCTCCAGGCCCCGGTCCCGCTGGAACGTCAGGAAGACGAAGGCCCCGGGCAGTGCCACGGCCGCCACCAGGAGCAGTACGCCCGCCGTCACCGCCGCGGCGGACCAGGACCGCCGTGTCGCCCGCCCCGGGGCTGTGCCCGCCAGCAGCAGCACCGGCCACACCTTCAGCAGCGTCCCGAAGGCGGCCAGTGCGCCCAGTGCCCGCGGGTGGCGCACGCCTGCCAGCAGCGCCGCCACCGCCACCGCCGTCACCATCAGGTCGTAGCGTGCGTAGACGGTGGGCCCCAGCAGCGGCACCCCCAGCACCCACAGCCACACCCCGGCGCTCCCGCCACCCGGTCGGCCCGCGGCGCGCAGGAGCAGACCGAGAACCAGCGCGTCGCAGAGCAGCACGAGTACGAAGAACGCGCAGGCGTAGTCAAGGAAGGGGAACAGATCCGGCGAGAGCACGGCCAGTGCGGCAGCGGGCGGGTACTGCCAGGTGACGTCGTCCAGGGGATACGAACCGGCGCGGAACACCTCGTACCAGCCCCGGTAGATCGCCGAGACGTCACTCGTGACGTCCGGGCCGGGCACCGTGAACACCTTGAAGACACAGAGCAGCAGCACCGCCCGGGTCAGGCCCCACACGGCGAGGGACAGTCCCCGGCCCAGCCGGCCACTCGTACCTGTCCTGACCGTCATGCCCGCCATGATGCAGGCCCCGACCGTGCGGGAGCCGTCAGGCAGGGCCGTCCGGCCGCCCGGTACTGTCGGCGGCGATGGACAAGACCCTGATCGTGACGAACGACTTCCCACCCCGCCCCGGCGGCATCCAGGCATTCCTGCACAACATGGCGCTGCGCCTGGATCCCGGCCGTCTCGTCGTCTACGCCTCCACCTGGAAGCGTGGCGAGGAGGGCGCCGCCGCGACCGCCGCCTTCGACGCCGAGCAGCCCTTCACCGTCGTGCGCGACCGTACGACGATGCTGCTGCCCACCCCCGGGGTGACACGCCGGGCCGTCCAGCTGCTGCGTGAGCACGAGTGCTCATCCGTGTGGTTCGGTGCCGCCGCGCCCCTCGGGCTGATGTCGCCCGCGCTGCGCAGGGCCGGAGCGCGCCGCATCACGGCCACCACGCACGGCCACGAGGCGGGCTGGGCCCAGCTGCCGGCCTCCCGGCAGCTGCTGCGCCGTATCGGCGAGGGCACCGACACGATCACCTATCTCGGCGAGTACACACGCTCCAGGATCGCCGCGGCGCTCACGCCGGACGCGGCGGGCCGCATGGTGCAGCTTCCGCCGGGGGTCGACGAGAAGACGTTCCATCCGGCCTCGGGCGGCGACCGGGTCCGGGCCCGCCTCGGACTCACGGACCGGCCCGTCGTCGTGTGCGTGTCACGGCTCGTGCCCCGAAAGGGCCAGGACACCCTCATCCTCGCAATGCCCGCGATCCTGGCGAAGGTGCCGGACGCCGTCCTGCTCGTCGTCGGCGGCGGCCCGTACGCCGGGCAGCTCAGGAAGCTGGCCGCCGAGACCGGCGTCGAGGACTCCGTGCGGTTCACCGGCCCGGTGCCCTGGGAGGAGCTGCCCGCGCACTACGGCGCCGGTGACGTGTTCGCCATGCCCTGCCGCACACGGCGCGGGGGACTCGATGTCGAAGGCCTCGGCATCGTCTACCTGGAGGCGTCCGCGACGGGGCTGCCCGTGGTGGCCGGTGACTCGGGCGGTGCCCCGGACGCCGTGCTCGACGGGGAGACAGGCTGGGTGGTGCGGGGCGGCTCGCCGGAGGACTCCGCCGATCGGATCGTCACCCTGCTCGGCGACGCGGAACTGCGCCGGCGCATGGGGGAGCGAGGCCGGGCCTGGGTCGAGGAGAAGTGGCGCTGGGACCTGCTGGCCGAGAGGCTGAAGACGCTGCTCTGAGGCCGTACGAGCAGGGGCCCCGCACCGGTCGTGGTGCGGGGCCCCTGCTCGTACGGCGTGCGGGTCAGCCGCGGTAGATCGACTCGACCTCGTCCGCGAAGTCCTTCGCGACGACGTTGCGCTTCAGCTTCAGTGACGGCGTGATGTGGCCCGCCTCCTCGGTGAACTGTGCGGCCAGCACACGGAACTTGCGCACGGACTCCGCTTTGGAGACCGCCGCGTTGCCGTCGTCCACGGCGCGCTGCACCTCCGCGAGCAGGTCGGGGTCCTCGCACAGCGACACGGCCGTCGAACCGGCCGGCTTGCCGTTCTCCTCGGCCCAGCGGGAGAGGAACTCCTCGTCGAGGGTGAGCAGCGCGCCGACGAACGGCCGCCCGTCGCCCACCACCATGCACTCCGCGACCAGCGCGTGTGCGCGGATGCGGTCCTCGATCACCGCGGGGGCGACGTTCTTGCCGCCCGCCGTCACGATGATCTCCTTCTTGCGGCCGGTGATCGCGAGGTAGCCGTCCTCGTCGAGCGTCCCGATGTCGCCCGTGTGGAACCAGCCGTCGGCCAGCGCCTCGGCCGTCGCCGCCTCGTTCTTCCAGTACCCCGTGAACAGGTGCTCACCGTGCAGCAGGACCTCGCCGTCGTCGGCGATCCGTACGACCGACCCGGGCAGCGGCTGGCCGACCGTCCCGATCTTCTGCCTGTCCCACGGGTTGAAGGCCGTCGCGGCACAGGACTCCGTCAGACCGTAGCCCTCCAGCACCGTGAAGCCGATGCCGCGGAAGAAGTGGCCGAGCCGCTCGCCCAGCGGCGCGCCGCCGGAGATCGCGTACTCGCCGCGGCCGCCGAGCACGGCGCGGAGCTTGCTGAACACCAGCCTGTCGAAGACCTTGTGCTTGACCTTCAGACCCATCGACGGACCGTGCGGCGTACCCAGCGCGCGGCTGTACGCGATCGCCGTGTCGGCCGCACGGTCGAAGATCCTGCCCTTGCCGTCGGCCTGGGCCTTGGCGCGCGCGGAGTTGTAGACCTTCTCGAAGACCCGGGGCACCCCGAGGATGAGCGTCGGCCGGTACGAGGCCAGTTCATCGGTGAGGTTCTTGATGTCCGGAACGCAGCCGAGCTTGATCGGGGCCATCACCGAGGCGACCTCGACCAGCCGGCCGAAGACGTGGGCGGTGGGGAGGAAGAGCAGGACGGAGCACTCGCCGGTACGGAAGAGGGGCTTGAGCCGCTCCACGATGTTGCCGCACTCGGCGAAGAAGCTGCGGTGCGTCAGCACACAGCCCTTCGGGCGGCCCGTGGTGCCCGAGGTGTAGACGATCGTCGCCGGGTCGTCGGCCTTGGCGCTGACCATGCGCAGGTCCAGGGTCTCCTCGGAGACGGAGGCGCCCGACGCCGCGAGCTCGGCGACCGCGCCCCGCTCGATCTCCCAGACGTGCTCCAGAGCGGGCAGCCGGTCGCGCACGGAGGCCACGGACCGCGCGTGCGCGTCGCTCTCCACGAGGACGGCGACCGCGCCCGAGTCGCCGAGTATCCACTGGACCTGTTCGGCGGAGCTCGTCTCGTAGACCGGCACGGTGACAGCGCCCGCGCTCCAGATGGCGAAGTCGAGCAGGACCCACTCGAAGCGGGTGCGGCACATGAGCGCGACCCGGTCGCCGGGCCGGATACCCGCCGCGATCAGGCCCTTGGCGGTGTCCTTGACCTCAGTGAGGAACTGCGTGGCGGTGACGTCCGTCCAGACGCCGGCCACCTTGCGGCTCATCACCGCGACGTCGGGATGCTGAGCGGCGTTGCGGCGGATGAGATCCGTCAGGTTGCCGTCCGCAGGGACCTCGTACAGCGCCGGAAGGCTGAACTCGCGCAAAACTGCTGCTCCTCATCGGGCTCCGGTTCCACGGCTCTGTGCGACTTACCGGATGCGGTCCAAGACTGGCAGATGCTCAGTGGGGGTGAGCACGACTGGACTGGCCGGACGTTACCCACCGGTAGGCGATTCCGGAAAGGGGGTTCCGGCCAGATGTCTTATGCATCACACATATCGGGGGTCCTTCGGCGCACATTAGTCCACCCGTGTCCCGATCCGGAAGTAACCGCAGGTCCGGCGGGTTCTACCCAGAGCGGCGGACTGAGACCTAGGCTGATCTCCATGCGAGCCGGCGCGCCCCGAAACCGACACACAACCACCACTCGACGGACACGTGTGCACGTCGTCAGCGACGTCCACGGCCACATCGAAGCACTGGCGCGCGCCGGAGACGGCGCGGACGCCCTGATCTGCCTCGGTGACCTGGTCCTCTTCCTCGACTACGCCGACCACTCACGCGGCATCTTCCCCGACCTGTTCGGCACGGAGAACGCGCACCGCATCGTCGAGCTGCGCACCGCGCGCCGCTTCGAGGAGGCACGCGCCTTCGGCCGCGAGCTGTGGGCCGGGCGGGACCGCAACGAGGCGATCCTGTCCGCCGTACGCAAGCAGTACGCCGAGATGTTCGCCGTCCTGCCCACCCCGACCTACGCCACCTACGGCAACGTCGACGTCCCGACGCTCTGGCCCGAATACGCCGGATCCGGTACCACCGTGCTGGACGGCGAACGGGCCGAGATCGGCGGTCTCGTCTTCGGCTTCGTCGGCGGCGGCCTGAAGACCCCGATGAACACCCCGTACGAGATCAGCGACGAGGAGTACGCCGCCAAGGTCGAGGCTCTCGGACCGGTGGACGTCCTGTGCTCGCACGTTCCGCCGGAGGTCCCCGAGCTGACGTACGACACCGTGGCCCGGCGCTTCGAGCGCGGCAGCAGCGCCCTCCTGGACGCCATCCACCGGACCCGCCCCCGCTACGCCCTCTTCGGCCATGTCCACCAGCCGCTCGTCCGGCGGATGAGGATCGGCGCCACCGAGTGCGTCAACGTCGGCCACTTCGCCTCGACCGGCCGTCCCTGGGTCCTGGAATGGTGAGCGACACGGGCACCGGCCACTGACCGGGGCGCGGACGGAGCGGCCGTGCGCACGCGATAGCCTGCACACGGCAGGCCTCTGCCGAACGCGACCGGTACACCGCACTGGAGGGCCACGGCGATGGCTGAACACACCAGCTCGAGCATCACGATCGAGGCGGCACCGGCCGACGTCATGGGAGTGATCGCCGACTTCGACCGGTATCCGGAATGGACCGGAGAGGTCAAGGAGGCCGAGATCCTGGCCGTCGACGACCAGGGCCGCGCCGAACAGGTCCGGCTCGTCCTCGACGCCGGCGCGATCAAGGACGACCACGTCCTCGCCTACACCTGGAACAGCGAGTACGAGGTCGGCTGGACCCTGGTGAAGTCCCAGATGCTGCGCGCGCTCGACGGCAGCTACGCGCTGGCGCCCCTCGGCGACGGCGACCGCACCGAGGTCACCTACCGGCTCGCCGTCGACGTCAAGATCCCGCTCCTCGGCATGATCAAGCGCAAGGCCGAGAAGGTCATCATCGACCGCGCCCTCGCCGGGCTCAAGAAGCGCGTCGAGTCCGTCTCCAAGGCCTGATCACGTGCGGACGGTCCTCGTCACCGGCCCCGGCGGCGCAGGCCGTACCACCGTCGCCGCGGCGACCGCGCTGGCCTCGGCCCGCGACGGCCGTCGCACACTCCTCGTGTCCGCCGACGACGTGCCCGCCCTGACCGCGGGCGCCGCGCCCACCGAGGCCGCCGAGCGGCTCGACTGCGTCCGCGTCGACTCGGCGGCCCACTTCCGCGCCGAGCTCCTCGACATCCAGGAGCGCGCGTCCGGAGTCCTCGACCTGCTCGGGGCCAACCGGCTCGACGGCGAGGAGCTCACCGAACTGCCGGGCAGCGCGCAGCTCGCCCTCCTGCACACCCTGCGCCGGGCCGCCGAGGGGGACTGGGCGGAACATGGCTACGACGTACTCGTCGTCGACCTGCCCCCGCTGACCGAGGCCCTCGCCCTGCTCGCCCTGCCCGGGCAGCTCCGCCGCTACCTGCGCCGCCTCCTGCCCAGAGAACGCCAGGCCGCCCGCGCCCTGCGTCCGGTGCTTGCCCAGCTCGCCGGGGTCCCCATGCCCGCGCAGTGGCTGTACGAGGCCGCCGCTCGCAAGGACGCCGAACTGGCCGCCGTACAGGCCCTGTTCGAGGATGAGGCGACCACCGTACGCCTCGTCGCGGAACCCGGGGAGGCCGCCGCGAAAGCGCTGCGCACCGCCCGTACCGGACTTGCGCTGCACGGCCTGCGCGTCGACGCGCTCGTGGCCACGCGGGTCCTGCCCCGCCACTCCAGCGACCCCTGGTTCGCCGGTCTCGCCGCGCTCCAGGAGAAGTGCCTGGACCACTGGCAGCAGGAGTGGGAACCCGCGACGCCCGTGCGCGAGACGGCCCACCTCGGCCACGAGCCACGCACCGTCGACGACCTGGCCGTCCTCGCGGGGGCCTGCGCACCGGACGACCGGACGCCGGGACACGCCGGGGACCCCTGGTGGACGGAGAGCGCCGACGACGGGGTCATCTCGTGGTGCCTGCCGCTGCCCGGAGCCGTCAAGGAGGACCTCAAGCTCGTCCGCCGCGGCGACGAACTCCTCCTCACCGCAGGCCCGTTCCACCGGATCGTCGGCCTGGCGTCCGCGCTGCGCCGCTGCACCGTCTCGGGGGCGGCACTGACCGACGGCGTCCTGCGTGTCCGGTTCACGCCGGACCCCGGCCTCTGGCCGCGCACACGATGAACGGAATACCACCGTTCGGGTACCGTCGGTAGTACGTGGCCCGCACGGTCACGAAGGCAACCGCGTCGCAGGAGTCCGCCATGAGTGAAGGCACCGATCGTCCCATCGACGACGACGCGTGGGCGGAGGCCTGCGCCGAGGACTTCGAAGCGGAGAAGGCCCGTCGCCGCGCACAGTACGGACAACAGCCCGGCTCCGCCGCCGAGGAGCTCCGCAAGCTGATGGACGCGGTGGCCGACAAGGTCTCCTCGCTCCAGTCGCCGCTGTTCACCATGGCCGCCCAGGGCACCGTCCAGCAGGTGATCCGGCAGGCCAAGTCCGCGGTCGAGCCCGTCATCGAGCGCAACCCGGAACTTTTCGACCACCTCGCGGCGGCCGGTAGTGAACTCATGGCCGCCTACCGTTCCGCGGTCGAGGGCCAGGAAGGCCGCTGGACCAAGGGCACCGAAGGGGCCGGCGGCACGTCGGGCGGCACCGGAAGCACCCCCGGCCCGTCGAAGAAGGCGTCCGAGGACTCCTCCGACCCGCGCGACGAGGGCACCGGCGGCAGCGAACAGATCGACCTGGACTGACCCTGGGCAGGAAATACCCGTCCCCGGCTCGGGTACGGTTGGCCGTAGCGGGGCTCGACCGAAACTGAGGGATTCATGGGACTCACCATCGGCGTCGATATCGGCGGCACGAAGATCGCGGCTGGAGTGGTCGACGAAGAGGGCCGGATCCTCTCGACGTTCAAGGTATCGACCCCCCCGACGGCCGAAGGCATCGTGGACGCGATCAGCGCCGCGGTGTCCGGGGCGAGCGAGGGTCACGACGTCGAGGCCGTCGGCATCGGCGCGGCCGGATACGTGGACGACAAGCGCGCCACCGTGCTGTTCGCCCCGAACATCAACTGGCGTCACGAGCCGCTCAAGGACAAGGTCGAGCAGCGCGTCGGCCTGCCCGTCGTCGTCGAGAACGACGCCAACGCGGCGGCCTGGGGCGAATACCGCTTCGGCGCCGGCCAGGGACACGACGACGTCATCTGCATCACGCTCGGCACCGGTCTGGGCGGCGGCATCATCATGGGCAACAAGCTGCGCCGCGGACGCTTCGGCGTGGCGGCGGAATTCGGTCACATCCGGGTCGTCCCGGACGGGCTGCTCTGCGGCTGCGGCAGCCAGGGCTGCTGGGAGCAGTACGCCTCCGGGCGTGCGCTCGTGCGCTACGCGAAGCAGCGCGCCAACGCCACCCCGGAGAACGCCCAGATCCTGCTGGGTCTCGGCGACGGCTCCGTCGAGGGCATCGAGGGCAAGCACATCAGCGCGGCCGCCCGGCAGGGCTGCCCGGTGGCCGTCGACTCGTTCCGTGAGCTGGCCCGCTGGGCCGGAGCCGGACTGGCCGACCTCGCCTCGCTGTTCGACCCGTCGGCGTTCATCGTCGGCGGCGGCGTCTCGGACGAGGGCGAGCTGGTCCTCGACCCGATCCGCAAGTCGTTCCGGCGCTGGCTGATCGGCGGCGAGTGGCGCCCGCACGCGCAGGTCCTCGCGGCCCAACTGGGCGGCAGGGCAGGCCTGGTGGGCGCGGCCGACCTGGCACGCCAGGGCTGAGCGGCCCACCACGGCATGTCCGACGCCCGTCGCGCCCTCCGGGGAGCGGCGGGCGTCCGTCGTAGGGTGCCTCCCATGGTCACGATGCCCACGTCCCTGCCCGACTCCCGTACCGAGCCGGACGGTTCGGCCGTCATCCGGGTGCTCAGCTACAACGTCCGATCACTGCGCGACGACACCGAGGCCCTGGCCCGCGTCATCCGTGCCTGCGCCCCCGATCTGGTGTGCGTCCAGGAGGCTCCGCGCTTCTTCCGCTGGCGCAAGGCCGCGGCCCGGCTCGCGGCCATGACGGACCTGGTGATCCTCAGCGGCGGGGCCACCGCGGCCGGGCCGATGCTGTTCTGCTCACTGCGCGCCACGGTGGAGCGCACCGAGGACGTCCTGCTGCCCCTGGCCCCCGGGCAGCACAGGCGCGGGCTGGCCACCGCGGTGGTGCGCGTCGCCGGGGCCCGGCTCGGTGTCGTCAGCTGCCATCTGAGCCTGCGGAGCGAGGAGCGGCAAGCGCAGGCCGGCATGGTCCTGGACCGGATCGACGCGATGGAGGTCCCGCACGCGATCGTGGCCGGCGACCTCAACGACGTACCGGAGGGGCCCACGTTCCGCCGGCTGGCCGGGCGGCTGCAGGACTGCCGGGCCGTACGGCCGTGGGGTGGCGAGCTGACCTTCCCGCCGGACGCCCCGCGCAAGCGGATCGACGCGGTGTTCGCGACCGGCGGCATCGAGGTGCTGGGCTGCGGCGTGCCCTCGGATCTCCCCGGTGTCACCGCCGCGGACCTGCGGGCGGCCACGGACCATCTGCCCGTACTGGCCGCCCTCAGAGTGCCCGCGGGCGGCTGAGCCCGGGGCCGGGAAGCCGCCGGGCGCCGTCATCGCTCCACCCGGCCGGTCGCCGGTGCGGGAGCCGTGCCTCAGACGACCGCGCCGCGCCCCGGGTCGTCGTCCTCCTCGTCGTCGTGCGGCATGCGCGCCACCAGGGTGGCGAAGCCGCCCAGGAAACCGCCGATGGAGAGCGTGGTCAGCCACCACGTCATCTCCCACTGCATCAGCACGGCGAGCAGCAGCAGGACCGGCCCGCCGACCACCGCGAGCCAGGCGAACTTCGCGGTCACGTCGGCCTCGGGCAGGGGCGGCGGCTCCGGAGGGACGAAGTGCCCCTCCTCGCTGTCGTCCGGATCGTCGGCGTGATCGCCGGGGGGCTCCGCCACCTCGTAGTCACGCGGTCCCGCGACACCCGGGGCGAAGACGACGGACCCGCCCAGCGGCATCTTCTCCGAGGGGCCGGCGGCGGCCTTCCCGTCGGAGCCCTTGTCCACGTCGTCGCCGGCCCCGGGCCCGCCGTCCAGGACGTTGAGCTGGTCCTCGTCCAGCAGGGCCAGATCCTCGACCGACTTGAAGGGCTTGGCCCCGGGCGGATCCGGCGGCTCCTCGCCGTAACCCGCGACGATCGCCTCCCAGGCCGCGGCTTCGTCGAGGGGCCGGGCCTCCTCCGTACCCTCGGGGACGGCCGCCCCCTCCGTGGGGCGCGGTTCGCGCTCCTCGTCACTGCCCGCGCGCTCCGCGTCGTGCTCAGCCACCGGACCTGCTTCCCTTCTCGCCTGCGACGGATGCGAGGCGGCCGATGAACCGGTAGCTCTCGTCGAAGATCCGCTCCGCATCGTGGTCCAACGTCGCCACGTGGTAGCTCTGTTCCAGCAGGATCTCCTCGACGTCCCTGGACGACACCCTGCTCAGGATCCGGGCCGAGTCAGCGGGCGGCACGACGTGGTCCTGCGGACTGTGCAGCAGCATCAGCGGCTGGGTGACCTGGGGCAGGTCGGCGTCGACCAGCCGGAAGAACGCCCGCACCGAGTGCGCGGCGTGCAGCGGCACCCGGTCGTAGCCGACCTCCTCGGAGCCCTCCAGCGCGATGTCGCTGGTCAGCCCCTTCGTCGTACGCACCAGATGCCGGGCGACCGGCAGGGCGTACGCCGACAGGCCGTGCACCTTGTTCGCCGGGTTCACCAGCACCAGGCCCGCGATCTCGTCGCCGTGCTTCGCCGCGAGACGCAGTGCCAGGGCGCCGCCCATGGACAGGCCGAAGACGAAGACGCGCCCGCAACGCTCCCGCAGGGCCCGCAGCTCCCGGTCGACCTCCGCGTACCAGTCCTGCCAGCCCGTGACCGCCATGTCCTCCCAGCGCGTGCCGTGTCCCGGCAGCAGGGGGAGCGACACGGTCAGTCCGCGCTCGGCCAGGTGGTCCGCCCAGGGGCGGAGCGACTGCGGCGAGCCCGTGAATCCGTGACAGAGGAGGACGCCGACCTCTCCGCCCTCGTGGCGGAACGGCTCGGCTCCAGGGAGGACCGGCACCGGGGTCTCCTGTTCGTGAAGCGGGCGGGGTGCGGGGGATGTGCAACAAGGATTACTTCACCGTACGCGACCGGACCGACACCGACCAGGGCCGTCACCGTGCGATCGTCCCGGACGCCGGACGTCCGCGGAGCTGCTGTGAGGTGCACCGCTCCCGTCCGGGACGGGGCACAGGAAGCCCCACGGGTTAAGGTCTCCCGACGGCACACAGGAGGTACAGGAGTTGATCTACGGCGCGATGAAGTTCGCCATCGGCGGATCCCTGAAGCTCGGCTTCAGGCCGTGGGTGGAGGGCCTCGAGAACATCCCCGCACAGGGACCTGCGATCCTCGCGAGTAACCATCTGTCGTTCTCCGACTCCTTCTTCCTGCCGGCCGTGCTCGACCGCAAGGTGACCTTCATCGCCAAGGCGGAGTACTTCACCGCCCCCGGTGTGAAGGGCAAGCTCACCGCCGCCTTCTTCAAGGGCGTGGGCCAGCTCCCCGTCGACCGCTCCGGCGGACGCGGCGCCGGTGAGGCGGCGATCAGGGCGGGTATCCAGGTCATCGAGAGCGGCGGCCTGTTCGGCATCTACCCGGAGGGGACCCGGTCACCCGACGGACGGCTCTACCGCGGCAAGCCGGGCGGTCTCGCCAGGGTGGCGCTCGCCACCGGTGCGCCCGTCATCCCCGTGGCGATGATCGACACGGAGAAGATCCAGCCGCCCGGCCAGGTGGTGCCCAAGCTGATGAGGCCCGGCATCAGGATCGGTGAGCCCCTCGACTTCACGCGCTACCAGGGCATGGACGGCGACCGCTTCATCCTCCGGTCGCTGACCGACGAGGTCATGTACGAGATCATGAAACTGTCCGGCCAGGAGTACGTCGACGTCTACGCGACCGCGGCGAAGCGGCGGATCGCCGAGGAGTCGAAGAAGAAGAGCGCGTGAGGGTCCGGCCGGCGGGGCACCGCCGGCCGTCCGCAGCGGGGAACATGGGTGGGGCTGGAACCGGGTGAGGGGACATGGGGGACATGGCCGGGCGTGAACGGGTCGTACGGATGTCGGTCGAGCAGCCGCTGTGGCGGGCGCTGACCGCGTACCGCGTGCTGACGCTGGTCTACGCGGCGCTCCTCGCGGGCTTCGGCCGGGAGAAGTACGAGCGCCCCTGGGTCGCCGTCGCCTTCCTGGCGTTCCTCGCCCTCTGGACCGCCGTCACCCTCCCCAGGGTGGCCAACGCGGCGAGCTGCACCAAGCGCTTCCTCGGCCTGGACCTGGTCGTCGCGCTGACCGGCATCCTGCTGACCCCGCTGGCCGACGCCGACGCCCAGCACATGGACGGCCCGACGCTGCCGTCGATCTGGACCGCCGGTTCGGTCCTCGCCTTCGCCCTCAAGGGCGGCTGGCGGTGGGCGGCCTTCGCGTCGACCCTGGTCGCCGCCGCCAACATCGTGCAGCGGGGCGAGCCCAGCGAGGACACGTTCCACAACGTGCTGCTCGTGTGGGTCGCCTCCATCGCCATCGGCTACGTCGTCGAGGTCGCCCGCGCCAGTGAGCGGACCCTCGCCCGCGCCCTGGAGATCGAGGCCGCGACCCGGGAGCGTGAGCGGCTCGCCCGGGACATCCACGACAGCGTCCTGCAGGTCCTGGCCATGGTCCAGCGCCGCGGCGCGGCTATCGGCGGTGAGGCGGCGGAGCTCGGCCGGATGGCCGGCGAGCAGGAGGTCGCCCTGCGGACGCTCGTCTCCAGCGGCCTGGTGCCCACCACCCGGGTCTCCGAGGACAGCGCCGAGGGAGCGGTGGTCCGCAGGGTGGAGGCGGACGACGACGCGGAGCCCGAGGCGACCGAGAGCGACCTGCGGGCACTCCTCGCCCCGCACGCGGGTTCCAGGGTCACCTTCGCGGAACCCGGTGCCCCGGTTCTGCTCCCCGTCGGGGCGGCCCGCGAACTCGCCGCCGCCGTGAACGCCGCCCTGGACAACGTCAGGGTCCACGCCGGCCCCGGGGCCCAGGCCTGGATCCTGGTCGAGGACGAGCCGGGCGAGGTGATCGTCACGGTCCGGGACGACGGCCCGGGCATCCCGGAGGGCAGGCTCGACCAGGCGGAGGGGGAGGGGCGGCTCGGCGTCGCCCTGTCCATCCGCGGACGGCTGCGTGATCTGGGCGGCACAGCAGAGCTGATCTCGGTACCCGGCCAGGGCACCGAGGTCGAGTTGAAGGTTCCGAAGATCTCACGGGGGAAGGCAGGATCGGCACGATGAGCACGACCGACACACAGGAGTCCGGCGAGCGGCCCGTCAAGGTCATGGTCGTCGACGACCATCCGATGTGGCGCGACGCGGTCGCCCGCGATCTGACCGAGTCCGGTTTCGAGGTGGTCGCGACCGCCGGCGACGGTCCGAGCGCCGTGCGCCGGGCCGGGGCCGCGAACCCCGACGTCCTGGTGCTCGACCTGAACCTGCCGGGGGTGCCCGGCGCCCAGGTCTGCAAGGAGCTCGTCGGCTCCCGCCCGGAGCTGCGCGTCCTGGTGCTGTCCGCCAGCGGCGAGCACGCCGACGTGCTGGAGGCGGTGAAGTCCGGGGCCACCGGCTATCTGCTCAAGTCGGCCAGCACCCAGGAGCTGACCGACGCCGTGCGGGCCACCGCGGCGGGGGACCCGGTCTTCACACCGGGCCTCGCCGGACTGGTGCTCGGCGAATACCGCAGGCTCGCCTCCGCCCCCGCCCCCGCCGCTGCCGACGACCCCAAGATCCCCCAGCTCACCGACCGCGAGACGGAGGTCCTGCGGCTGGTCGCCAAGGGACTCTCGTACAAACAGATCGCCGAACGTCTGGTCATCTCCCACCGCACGGTGCAGAACCATGTCCAGAACACCCTGGGCAAGCTCCAGCTGCACAACCGGGTGGAGCTCGTGCGGTACGCGATCGAGGCCGGCCTCGACGACGTGTGACGGGACGACAGCGCGCCGGGGTGGGGCACGGGCCGCCGGCCCCGACGCCCTGCGGCCCGGCCGGTTCGCTGATCGGGTATCCGTGTCAGGAACCGGCCGGGCCGGGGTGAGTGCGGGACGCGTGCGCGCCGCACAGGGGTGTCAGTAGCGGAACTGGCTCTGCAGGGTGGAGTTGCCGCTCAAGGTCTCGTCCGAGGTCTGCCCGATCGTCTGGACTGCCTGCTCGGTGACCACCAGGGGCCACTGGGTCTCGACCACGAACAGCAGCCCGTCCGTCATCATGGGATCGAGGCCGCCGTTGGTGGCGCCCTCCCAGGCATCCGCCCCCGGGCCGTGCGGGTTCATCGGGTTGACGATCCCCGCTATGCCGTTCACGTAGCCGTCGTCGGCCGCGGCGCCACCCAGACCAGCGGTCACGTGCTGGGCCTGTTCGATCACACCGACGAATTCGGCGTTCACGTTGCGGTGGTAGTACGGCGGCCGGAAGGCGTCCGTGACGACCCACTCGGGCGGTACGGCACAGAAGTCGATGTTGTTCAGACCCGGCGTGGACGTCGTGGACGTCAGCGCCGTCAGCAGCGAGGGGTCACGGTGGTCGTAGTTGACCGACGCCATGACCTGGAAGTCGCGGAGGTTGTAGACGTACGGGACGCTGTTGCCGTGCCAGGCGACCACGTCGAGCGGCGAGTGGTCGTACGTCGACGTCCAGAGATCCCCGTACACCTTGGTGATCACCTCGACCGGCTCTTCCGAGTCGTCGTAGGCGGCGGCCGGAGCAAGGAAGTCGCGCGGGTTGGACATTCCGCTCTGGCCGACGAAGCCCAGCTCCGGAAGGGAGAACGGCGTACCGAAGTTCTCGAACACGTAGCCGCGCACGAAGCCGGTGCCGGTCTCGTCCCCGGCCGTGCCGAGGATCTCGACCCGGAACTTCATTCCGCGGGGGATCAGGGCGATGTGGCCGGGCTCCACACCCAGCAGGCCGAGTTCGGTGTGGATGAGCAGACCACCCTGCTCGGGCACGATGAGCAGCTGGCCGTCGGAGGTGCTGAACACCCGGTCCGTCATCGACACGTCGGCCGTGTAGAGGTGCACCGCCATGCCGCTGCGCGTCCGGGGGTCTCCGTTGCCCGCCAGCGTCCACAGACCTGCGACGAAGTCGGTCCCCTGGGCGGGAGCCGGCCGCGGCTTCCAGTACAGCGAGTGCGGGTCCACGGGCGCGTTCACGAAGGGCGGGGTCAGCAGCGTCCCGTTGTCCATGCGCTCCTGGCGCGGACGCACGACGGACGGGCGGATGCGGTACATCCAGGTACGCCGGGTGTTCGGACGGGTCTCGGTGAACGCGGTCTCGGACAGCAGTTCCGTGTACAGACCGTGAGGGGGAAGGTGAGGGCTGTTGCGCCCCACGGGCAGAGCCCCGGCCAGAGCCTCGCTGCTGTGCTCGTTGCCGAAACCGGTGGAGTACGTCAGCGAAGCCGCTCGCTTTCGGGCACGCTCGCGTACTGCCGCTTCCCGCTCGAGGTTGGTGGTCATACGTCTGGCCTTTCTCCAAGGAGGACTTGTCCGCCACAGCCGGGCTACCTGCCGGAGCAATCGGTAACGCGCGGCAGAAAATCCATTCCGTAGCCTCCGCCGGTTCAGGTCCTCGGCGGTGCATGGCGAGCTGATGCTGTTGATAAGGATCTATCACCAAACGTTCACAGTCAACAAGTGATAGACACCTATCGGCACGTAGTTCTGCCTTGCCTACACAGGTTCAGGCGCGATCCAGGCATCGGAATGAGTCATCCTCCGGCCAAGTGCATTCCGGTTCCGCGCTTCAGTCTCAAGGGTGTCGCCGGGCGGCTCGGCGATGTGACCGCTCATCACCTGTGCTGATCGGCGGGCTCCGGCCTTGACGCCGCACGCGGGCTGGTGGTCGTGACGCGCACCGGGCGCGGGCGGCCGTCGCCCCCGCCGGGGTGACCGGTCGGCGAACTCGCGGGCGTCAACAGGCCGTTCGTGAGCCCCCGTCGGTCGGGGGCGGGCTGAGGTCCGGCCGGCCGCGTGCCGGGATCTGAAGGTGCCGACCCGTGCCGGCCGACCGGAGGGCAGCCGCCGAAGGCGGGCCGGCCTGGATCGCTTACGGGCGCTGGAAGGGGTCGGTGATGCTTTCCGCAGGAGGGAGGGGATCTGCCGCGTCGAGCAGCAACGAGTCCATGACGAGCCTGAGGTACCGCCGCCAGCCGTCGCTCTCCGGCCGCAGCGTGGGCACCACGCCCAAGAGCATCAGGATGAGCCGCAGCGTGTCCTTCTCCGGGTCGAGGTCCTGTCTGAACAAGCCCTGTCGCCGACCCTCTTCGATGATCCGGCTGACCGGATCCGCGAAAGTCGACTGGATGATGTCCAGGGTCATTTCCGGGAGGAGCCCCCCACTGCGACAGGCCGCGCTGAGGGCGGCCTCGAAGGCGATGCTGACTCCTTCACGCGGGTCCGGCTCGTTCGCGGCCACGACCAGTGCCGGGGCCATGTCCGCGGCGAAGAGTTCCCAGATCACCCCTTGCAGCAGGTCCTGCCGCGTCGGGAATCGGCGGTAGACCGTCGCCACCCCGAACCCCGCGGCTTCGGCGATGTCCGTCATGGACGCCTGTGGGTCGTCACGGAGTGCCGCGCTTGCGGCCTGCAGGATGCGGCGGGTGTTCCGCTCGGCGTCGCGTCGCGACTTCGACCGATTCGTGTCGCCGCCTTCCGGCCTCTCCGCTTCCCCGGGCATGCGCGAGACGCTATCAGATGCCCCATATGGCGCTGCCGTCGCTCTCCGATGGGCCGTCACACCGCACCCGGGCTCCGCTCGCCGGATGTCCCGGGGCGCTGCTGGTCGCCCCTCGACCCGCACCGGGCCTCTTCCTGGTGCGCCATGCCGTTACGCGCGCGGTGTTCCGTCGCCCGTCCCCCCTTGTCGGCCACCGGCGCCCCGGCGTCTCACCACGTAGACGATAGTGGCCTATCACTTGCTTCGACAAGTTTTTGTTGATAGACCAATATCAGCAAGTCCGGGGCGTCGAGTGCGGATCGGCGTCGTCTTGCTTCGTGGGCGCCCCGGAACGACGGCGGTCGAGGGATTCTTCGGCCGCGCATCATTCAAGGGGCCCCTTTGAGTACTCTGCGCATTGCCGTTCTGGATGACTATCAGCATGTGGCAAGGAGCTATGCCGACTGGGAATCTCTGAATGCATACACAGAGTTCTTCCACCACGCTTTTCCCGATGCGGATGCGGCCGTATCCCAACTGGCCGACTTCGATGTAGTGGTGGCCATGCGGGAACGTACGAGGTTCCCCGCCGACGTGTTGCGCCGTCTCGAACGTCTCAAGCTGCTCGTCACCACCGCTCCGGCGAACGCCGCGATCGACGTACAGGCGGCGAACGCCCAGGGTGTCGTCGTCTGCGGTACGGGATACCCCGATGTCGGCGCCACCTGCGAACTCACCTGGGCGCTGCTTCTCGCCGCGGCCAGGAACCTGCCGTCCGAGAGCCGGCTGGTTCGCGAGGGCGGCTGGCAGGGGAGCGTCGGCACGATTCTGGAAGGCAAGACGCTCGGTCTGCTGGGCCTGGGCCGGATCGGAGGCCGTGTGGCAAAGGTGGCCCAGGCGTTCGGGATGGAGACCATCGCCTGGAGCCAGAACCTCACGGCCGAGAAGGCGGCGCCGCACGGCGTGACCGCGGTGAGCAAGGAAGAACTCTTCACTCGTTCCGACGCGGTGTCCGTGCACCTGGTCCTCAGCGATCGCACGCACCACCTGGTGGGCGCGGACGAGCTGTCGCTGATGAAGCGCACGGCAGTCCTGGTCAACACCTCGCGCGGCCCCATCATCGACGAGGACGCACTGGTCCGGGCGCTGCGCGAAGGCGCGATCGGCGGAGCGGCTCTCGACGTGTTCGAGACCGAGCCGCTCCCGGTGCCGCACCCGCTGCGTGAGCTGGACAACGCCACCATCACGCCGCACATCGGCTACGTGACCGAGGGCAATTACAAGGTCTTCTACGAAGAGGCCGTCGAGGACATCGCCGCGTTCGTCGCCGGTGAGCCGATCCGGATCGTCAAGTAGTCCGTCAAAGTCTCAGGGAGAGGCAGTACTCATGAGCGACCGTCTGGAAATCATCGAAGTCCTCGCACGATACGTCCGCGCGCTCGAAGAGCGTGACGCCAAGGCCGTCGCGGCGCTGTTCGCACCTGAGGGCGCGTTCGAGATTCAGAGCCGTTCCGGCCGGGAGGCTTACGCGACCCGTGTGACGGTGACCGGCCCCGACAAGATCCAGGCGCTGATGGAGAGCGGCACGCTGCCCGCCACGCGCGGCAACCAGTACTTCACCACTGACCACATCGTGGACATCGACGGGGACGAGGCGCGGATGGACGCCCAGTTCCTGACGGTCGAGTCCAACGTCGAAGGCACGGCCGGGCAGAACTGGCCGGTCGGGTCGGTCATGCTGCAGGGTGCGCTGGCGCTCAGCATGGCCGGTCACTACGCGTCGGTGCTGCGCAAGATCGATGGGCGCTGGGCGCTCACCTCGCACCGCGTGAGGCACAACCTCCCCATGGCCGTTCCGCCGGCCAAGTAGCCCGCCGCAGGCCGAACGAGATCTCTCCGCGAAAGGAACGAAGATGGCTGTCTGGGAAGTCGCACGGATCACGGTCGCCGAGGCCACCGAGGATGAATTCGAATCCATAGTGCGCTCACACATTCCGCTTCTCCGGGCGACCGACGGCTGTCTCGACGTGAAGCTGCTCCGAGCCGTCGACGCGGAGCGGACGTTCGTGCTCCTCCTCCAGTGGGAGTCCGTCGACCACCACCTCGAGTTCACGAAGACCGAGGAGTTCGCAGGGTTCGTCGGCGCGCTGGGTCCCCTCTTCACCGGGACGCCGGACACGTTCCACGCCGCCACGGTCATCGAGGGGTTCTGAGCAGATGAAGCCGCTGGCCGGGACCTTCCTGGACGGGCCTTTCGTGGGCCTGGGATATCGCACGCCTTCCCGGGAAGGTGTCACCGACGATGCGGGCACCTTCCTCTACCTGCCCGGCGAGACGGTGACCTTCTCCATCGGCGGCCTCGTCATCGGGAGCGCGGCCGCGGCCACGCACCTGACGCTGGGCAGTCTCCACGACGGTGACCCCGCACGCACTCCCGATGTCACCCGCCCGGACACGGTCAACCGCTCGCGATTCGTCCAGAGCCTGGGGCGGCAGACCGACCTCCGCGACGGGGTGCTGATCGACAAGTACATCCGTGATGTCGTCGACGCGCAGGCGGAAGGCATCTCCTTCGTCCGTGACGTCGAGTCCTTCGCGCAGACGGACTCCGTCCGCGCGGTCTTCAGCGAGACCGGGCTCCGCTTCCGGGGAGCCGCCGAGGCCCGGAACCACCTGCGGCGCGCTCTCACGGGCATCAAGGTGCTCCGTGACGTACGCATTCCCACGCGAGACGGAAGCTACCTCCTCGCTGACGTGTTCCGGCCCATCGAGGCGGGCAACTACCCGACCCTGCTCCGGCAGTCGGTCTACGGACGGGCGTTCCGGGTGGGTTCCATCCTCAGCGACGCGGACCATCAGGCGAGCGAGGAGCGGGAAGCCGCGTGGCACGAGGAGAGCAGGGACGGGATCTTCGCCTATTTCCGTCACTCGGAAACCGCCGTCAGCGCCAACTCCAGCACGTGGGTGCCGCGCGGGTACGTCGTCGTGCGGGTGGACAGCCGGGGCGTGGGCAGAACGCCCGGCACGGTGGACCCCTTCTCGGTGCGGGAGTCCCTCGACTACTACGACGCCATCGAGTGGGCCGCACAGCAGCCGTGGAGTGACGGCAAGGTCGGCCTGTACGGAGGCTCGTACAACGCGACCATCCAGTGGAACGTGGCGTCCTTGCGTCCCCCGTCGCTCAAGGCCATCGCCCCGCTCGCCTCGGACTCGGACGCCTACAGGGACCTGGCGTACACGGGCGGCATCTTCCTGAACGACTACCGCACGTGGTGGTTCACCGAGATGGTGGGCGGTGCGAAGAACCCCGAGTCCGACACCGTCGACTTTGTCGGAGGGCTGGCCGGTCATCCGTGGGACGACGACTACTACCGCGGTGCCGGGCTCCAGTCGGCTGATTTCTCCAGTATCGACATACCGGTGCTCACGGCGGTCAGCCAGACCGCGCAGATCCACGGCAGGGCCGGCTTCGAGGCGATCGCTCAGCTGAAGTCCCCCGAGAAGCGGCTTCTCGTGTGGGACGCCGAGTACTCGCACCACATGTACCTGGACAGCCGGCCCGACATCGAGGCGTTCTTCGACCGGCACCTCAAGGATGTGGAGCCGGACCGCGCTCCCTCGCCGGTACGCATGGTCATGCGCACCGGCGACGGAGGGTCCGAGTGGCGGGACGCGGCTGACTGGCCCGTCCCCGGCACGGAGTACCGGAAGCTCTTCCTCGACGCCGGTGCCGACGGGGGTGTCGGCGGAGTCACCGCCGAGCCGTCCGCGCACATCGCTGTCGCCGAGTACTCCGCCGATGTCCGTGCGTCCGAGCCGGATCTGCCGATGGCCGTGTTCGACACAGCCCCCTTCGACACGGACGTCGAGCTCGCGGGCCACTTCAGGGCGACCGTGTGGGTGGCCTCCACGTCGTCCGACGCGGACCTCTATGTATCGGTGCGCGTCATGGACGGCGACCGGGAGGTCCCCTTCGGGACGCACGAACCCAACCCCGTCGCTCCGCTGACCTGGGGCTGCCTGAAGGTGTCGCGCAGAGCGCTCGACCCCGAGCTCAGCACCGAGGTGCGTCCGTACCACACGCACCGGCGCGAGGACGCCCAGCCGCTGTCCCCTGGCGATGTCGTGAAGGCCGAGGTGGAGCTGCTGCCCGCCACCGGGCGGATCGCCGCGGGGCGCCGGCTGCGCATCGAGATCTCTCCCGCGGACAGGAAGGGAGCAACCTCGGCGTGGGCCCGGGCCTACGACGAGTCCTACCACCGTGACGCGGTCAACCGCGTCTTCACGGGGGGTCCGCTCGCAAGCTCGCTCACCCTGCCGGTGATCTCCCGACAGGCCGACTGAGCCGGTACGCAGAACCACATCCCATGTGGCGGACGGTCGCTTCCCGTGCGGCGCCCTCCGCCACCGGGGGACGGGACCGCCGTGCGGGGCGGCCCCGGAGCCTCCTCGGCCACCGGGGGGCGGAACCGCTGTGCGGCGGTCCCGCCCCCCGGTGGCATATACGGCGTCGACCCGCCCGGCTGACGGTGTCCAAGAACCCCCTCCGGACACCGTCCGCACCGGAGGACTCCTCAGCCGGCCACGGGAAGTGCCGCAAGCAGCTCGGTCACGATGGCCGAGCCGCGCAGCGTGAGCACCGACTCCGGGTGGAACTGAACCGAGGCGAAACCCCTGCCCCGCAGCGCGTGCAGTTCGCCGGTGACCGCGTCCCGGCTCACCTCGATGCCATGGGCACCCAGCTCCGCCTCCGCGGCCCCGTCGCAGCGCGCGGTGAAGCTGTTGTAGAAGCCGACGGTCTCCGGCCTGCCGAACAGCTCGATCCTGGTCTGCGCCCCCTGGTGGGGCACGCTCTTGCGCACGATCTCCAGGCCGAGTTCCGCCGCGATCAGCTCGTGACCGAGACAGACGCCCAGCAGCCCGTGCCGGTGCTCCCGCACCAGGCCGGCGGCCAGCTCCCTCAGCAGCAGCATCTTCGGATCGGCGGTGTCCCCGGGGTCGCCGGGGCCGGGGCCCAGCACGACCGGCCCCTCGTGCGCCCCCACGGCCTCGCGCAGTCCGGGCTCGTCGAAGCGCCGCACCGACACGGTCAGGCCCGAGGACCGCAGCAGGTGCGCGAGCATCGCCGTGAAGGTGTCCTCGCCGTCCACCACCAGAGCATGGCCCGACAGCTCGGCCGTGCGCTCCTGCATCCGGAGCCAGAACGGGGCGAGCCCGCCGCGCCGCTCGTCCAGTGCGGCCCGGACCCGGGGATCCGGGGCCAGACGCGGCCGGCCCGCCTCCGCCTCCGGCCGGCCGGGCCCGGCCCCCAGGGCCGCGAGCACCCCCGCCGCCTTCGCACGGGTCTCGGCGACCTCTCCCGCCGGATCGGAGTGGCGGACCAGGGTGGCACCCACCGGCACGCTCAGCCGGCCGGTCTCCGAGATGTCGGCCGTACGGATCAGGATCGGCGAGTCGAGGGTCTGTGCGCCGCCCGGTTCCCGGCCCATCAGGGCCAGGGCGCCCGCGTAGTACCCACGGCCCCCGGGTTCGTACCGCTCGATGACCCGGCAGGCGTTCTGGACGGGGGAGCCCGTGACCGTCGCCGCGAACATGGTCTCCTTCAGGACCTCGCGCACGTCCAGGGAGGAACGCCCGCGCAACTCGTACTCCGTGTGGGCGAGGTGTGCCATCTCCTTGAGCCGCGGTCCGACCACCACTCCGCCCATGTCGCCGACGGTGCACATCATCTTGAGCTCCTCGTCGACCACCATGGAGAGCTCCTCGGTCTCCTTGCGGTCGCCGAGGAAGGCGAGCAGGCCCTCAGCGGTCGGCCCCTCGTCCGGGTAGCGGTAGGTCCCGCTGATGGGGTTCATCACGACCGTCCCGCCGGACATCCGCACATGTACCTCCGGGCTGGCACCGACCAGCGTCCGGCCGCGCAGGCCCGGGCGTCCGGCGTTACCCGTGTGCACGACGAACGTCCAGTACGCCCCGCGCTCGCCCTCCAGGAGCCGCCGGAACAACGCCAGCGCTTCCGCCCGTCCGAAGCCGGGGATCTCGCCGCCGAAGGTCCGCCGGATGACGAAGTTCGCCCCCTCGCCCCGCCCGATCTCCTCCTCGACGACCCGCCGGACGATGTCCTCGTACGCGTCGTCGGGGACGTCGAAGCCGCCGCCCTCGACCCGCACGCCGTGGCCGGGCAGCTGCGCGAGGACCTCGGCCAGCGGCACCTCGTACACCTCGTCGGCCACCAGCACGGCCAGCGGGGTGCCGTCGTCGCGGACATCGAATCCGCGCTCTGCGATCTGCCTGAACGGGACCAGGGCGAGCGAGGGCCGCTCACCCACCGGAAGGGCGGCGAGGCGGTCCACCTCGTGCACCTCGCCGGTCAGGATCTCCACGGTGTCGTGGTCCCGCCCGGGTGTGCGCCTGCGCAGCAGGGCGAACGGAGGGGAGTCGTCCCCCAGGAGGAGGGCGGAGAGGTCGATGGGGCTGTCGGGCACGGGCGTTCCTTCCGGACGGAGGAACGGCTCCCGGCTCCTGCAAGCAGAGAAGGCCGCCCCTCGGGGCGGCCTTCGCGAAGTCAGTACGCGCGATGATCAGCGGGCCGCCGGATGAGCGGTCCACCACCATTTCTGGGTCCTCTGCGCGAACATGCCACGGACCTTATCGGATGCGGTGGACAAACGAGCGCACGTCTCATTTGGTGAGCGGGTCGGCTGGACCGCCTCGCCGACCCCGTAGTGTTGTCAAGGTGACCGTGAACGCCAATACCTCCGTCGCCGGTGGCCACACCTGGCGAGACCTTCCCGCGGCGCAGCAGCCCGAGTACCCCGATGCCGAGGCTCTGCGCGAAGTGATCGCGGACCTCGAGTCGTATCCGCCGCTCGTCTTCGCCGGCGAGTGCGACCAGCTGCGTGCCCGCCTGGGAGCCGTCGCCAAGGGCGAGGCGTTCCTGCTGCAGGGCGGTGACTGCGCCGAGGCTTTCGACGGCGTGTCCGCCGAGGACATCAGGGCCAAGCTCAAGACCCTGCTCCAGATGAGCGCCGTCCTCACCTACGCGGCCTCCGTGCCCGTCGTGAAGATCGGCCGGATCGCCGGTCAGTACTCCAAGCCGCGCTCCAAGCCGACCGAGACCCGCGACGGCGTGACGCTGCCGACCTACCGCGGCGACTCGGTCAACGGCTTCGACTTCACCGAGGCCGCCCGCATCCCGGACCCCCAGCGGCTGAAGCAGATGTACCACGCGTCCGCTTCCACCCTGAACCTGGTCCGCGCCTTCACCACCGGCGGTTACGCCGACCTGCGCCAGGTGCACGCCTGGAACCAGGACTTCGTCAAGTCCTCGCCGTCGGGCCAGCGTTACGAGGCCCTGGCCCGCGAGATCGACAACGCGCTGAACTTCATGAAGGCGTGCGGCACGGACCCGGCCGAGTTCAAGGCCGTCGAGTTCTACGCCTCGCACGAGGCCCTGCTGCTGGACTACGAGTCGTCGCTGACCCGCACCGACTCGCGGACCGGTCAGCTGTACGACACCTCGGGCCACATGGTCTGGATCGGTGAGCGCACCCGCCAGATGGACGGCGCGCACATCGAGTTCGCCTCGAAGGTCCGCAACCCCATCGGTATCAAGCTCGGCCCGACGACCACGGTCGACGAGGCGCTGGCCTACGTCGACCGCCTCGACCCCGAGCGCGAGCCGGGCCGGCTGACCTTCATCGTCCGCATGGGCGCCGACAAGGTTCGCGACAGGCTGCCCGACCTGGTCGAGAAGGTCACCGCCTCCGGTGCCACCGTGGCCTGGGTGACCGACCCTATGCACGGCAACACCTTCGAGGCCGCGTCCGGTCACAAGACGCGCCGCTTCGATGACGTGCTGGACGAGGTCAAGGGCTTCTTCGAGGTGCACAAGCAGCTCGGGACGCACCCCGGCGGCATCCACGTCGAGCTCACCGGCGACGACGTCACCGAGTGCGTCGGCGGCGGCCACGAGATCTTCGTGGACGACCTGCACCAGCGCTACGAGACGGCCTGCGACCCGCGCCTCAACCGCAGCCAGTCCCTGGACCTGGCCTTCCTGGTCGCCGAGATGTACCGCGACCAGTAGGGATCACTCCCGGTGATGTCGGTGGGGCACGGATCGATGTGATCCGTGCCCCACGGTCGTATCGGGGCTTTTGCGTGCGGGAGGTGGCGAGTAAGGTTAGGTTAGCCTCACCGGAAATCGGGGCGGCGCAGTGATCGACGACCCCTCGGAGGTGAACCGCGTGTACGTCTGCTCGTGCTTCGGCATCACCGAGGAGCAGGTCAAGAAGCACGCGGACGGCGGAGCGTGCACCCCGCGCCAGATCGCCTCCGCCTGCAAGGCCGGTACGGACTGTGGCGGTTGTGTCCGCAGGATCCAGGCGCTGCTCGGCCGTGGGGACTGCCCCCGCCGTGACCTCGTCGAGGGCCGTACGGTGCCGGCGGCCGCGACGGCCGGTGAGCCCGTCGTCTTCGGCACCACGGCCGACGTCACGCTGTCCGACGCCGCCTGATCCCCCTGTGCCCGCGCGAAGTTCCCGGCGCGAGGCCGGTCAGCTCTCCGGCTGCTCGATCAGCTGGGCGATGTAGAGCGGCTCGCCGAGCTTCTCGACCAGTTCCAGCTGGGTGTCGAGGTAGTCGATGTGGTGCTCCTCGTCCTCGAGGATGGACTCGAAGATGTTCGCCGAGGTGATGTCGCCCTTGGCCCGCATGATCTCGATGCCGCGCCTGAGACGGTCGATCGCCTCCACCTCGACCTGACGGTCGGCCTGGAACATCTCCGTGACCGTCTGGCCGACCCGTACGTGGAAGAGCCGCTGATAGTTGGGCAGGCCTTCGAGGAAGAGGATCCGGTCGGTGAGGAGTTCGGCGTGCTTCATCTCGTCGAACGATTCCGACCGCGTGTACTTCGCGAGCTTTGTCCAGCCGAAGTTCTCCTGCATCTTGGCGTGCAGGAAGTACTGATTGATGGCGGTCAATTCGGCGGTCAGCTGTTCGTTCAGGAACTCGAGGACCTCGGGGTCGCCCTGCATCGCAGAGGCTCCTTCCAACCGGTGAACCAGGCATGTTTTGGCGCATCCTCGCATCGCGCCATGCGGCCGTCCAGTAAGTGCAGGCTTAGTGCGAGTTGCCCTGATCGGCTCTCCCCTGGTCATGACCACCCCTGCCTGTCTGTCACCATGGAGGCATGGGTCAGCCGGAAAGCCGGGAACGCGGCACAGCAGAGCAGGCCGGGCTTCCACCGGGGCAGAGGCTGCAGCGCGGCTGGCCGGTCACCCATTACGGGCCTGTGCCGAAGTTCAAACCGGACCGCTGGGAGTTCAGGGTCTTCGGGGCCACGGCTGATGGTGACAAGCACTGCTGGAATCACCAGGAATTCTCGGCACTGCCATTCTCGTCCGTCGAGGCGGACCTCCACTGCGTGACGAAATTCAGCATGCTCGGAGCCGAATGGGGTGGAATCCTCGCCCGCGAGATCGTGCGACTCGCACCGCCCGCACCCCATGTCTCGCATGTGATGGTCTGGGCCGAATACGGATTCAGCTCGAATCTGCGGCTGGCGGACTTCACGTCGGACGGGACGCTGTTCGCCACCCATAAGGACGGTGAACTGCTCACCGCCGAACACGGTTTCCCCCTGCGACTGGTGGTGCCGCACCTCTATGCCTGGAAGGGCCCCAAATGGGTCCGCGGCATCGAATACATGACGGCCGACCGCCGAGGATTCTGGGAAGAGCGCGGCTACCACAACATCGGTGACCCCTGGAGCGAGCAGCGCTACTCCTACCAGGAGGAGCCCGGGGACGGCCCCGAACTCTGAGCCCCCTCCCCGACGGCCCCGGGACTCAGCCGCCGGCCGGACGCCGCAGCTCCTTCAGCCGCGCCACGTCCGCGGCATGCCCCTCCTTGCCGCCGGGAGTCTCGATGATCAGCGGTACGCCTTCGGTCGTGGGGTGGGAGAACAGCTCACGGAACGGCTCGGCGCCGATGTGGCCGGATCCGATGTTCTCGTGCCGGTCCTTGTGAGCGCCCACCACGTCCTTGGAGTCATTGGCGTGGATCAGCTTCAGCCGCCCCTCGCCGACCGTGTCCACCAGCAGGTCCAGGGTCTGCCGCATGCCCGACGGCCCGGTCAGATCGTGTCCCGCCGCGTAGATGTGGCACGTGTCCAGGCAGACGCCCAGTTTGGGATGGGAGTCAAGGGCCTCGAAGTACGGCCCGAAGTCCCAGGTGCGCGAACACAGTGAGAAGCCCTGCCCGGCGGTCGACTCCAGCAGCAGGAACGGGTCGTAGTCGTGGGTCAGTTCGTCCAGCAGCGGAAGCATGTGCGTACGTACCTGGGCGAGGGCGTCGGTGCGGGGGCGCCCGCCGGTCGCGGACCCGGTGTGCACCACCACGCCCAGTGCGCCGATGTCCCTGGCCCGGCGCAGCGAGTGCCGCAGGGACACGACCGACCGCTCGACGGTCGCCTCGGTGTGCGATCCGAAGTTGATCAGATACGGGGCATGGACGTAGGCGGGGACCGACTCCGCCGCGCACTGCGCACGGAACAGTTCGTCCTGCGCGGGGTTTCCGGGCGGCGTCGCCCAGCCGCGCGGATTGGCGACGAAGACCTGTACGGTCTCGGCCGCCAGCTCGCGGGCGTAGCCGAGGCCGACCCTGGACAGTCCGCCGGCCACGGGGACGTGGCCGCCGATCGGGTTGCGCATGTGCTGTCGGCCCCTCTCGGTTCTACAGGCCCTTGGTCCTGATGGTGATGGTGGAGCCCTCGGGAGCCTGCTGCCCGCCCTCGGTCGACTGACGGGCGACCGTGTCGCTGAACGAGAGGAACGGCCGGTCGACCTCGACCTCGAAGCCCGCCTTCTCCAGCGTGGTCCGGGCCTCGTCGACGTCCTTCCCCGTGACATCGGGGACGTCGAGCATCCGCGGGCCCTTGGAGACGGTCAGCTTCACGGTGTCGCCCTCGGCGGCCTCGGCGCCGCTCCCGGGTGACTGTCTGGCGACAGCGCCCTGTTCCTCGGGGGAGTCGACCCGGCCGGGCAGCACCTCGGCCTTGAGGCCCGCGTCCTTGAGTGCGGTCTTCGCCTCATCGACGCCGAGGCCCGTCAGATCGGGCACGTCGACCGGGCTCCCCTTGCTGACGACCAGGGCTACCGCCGAGTCGGGATGGCGCTCGGCACCGATCTCCGGGTCCGTGCGGATCACCTCGCCCCGGGCGATCTCCTCGCTGAACTCCCGGGTCACCATGCCGGGGGCGAGCCCCGTCTTCTTCAGCTCGCGCCGCGCGTCGGCGAGTGCGAGGCCCTCGACGTCGGGAACCTTCACGATCTCCGGGCCGCGCGAGATCACCAGCCCGACCGCGTCGTTGCCCCGGATCCGCTCACCCGAGCCGGGATCGCTGCTGATCACAGTGCCGCGCTCCACCGTGTCGCTGTAGGCGCGCCGGACCCCCTTCACGTCGAGGCCCTCGTCCGAGAGCCGCCGCTCCGCCACGCTCTGGGTCTGCCCCAGGAGGGAGGGGACCCGGGTGAACTGCCCCGAGTTGATGTACCAGACACCGGCACCGGCCCCCAGGACCAGCAGCACGGCGACGAGGGCGACGACCGCACCGCGCCGGCCGCCCCCGGCGATGCGGGCACGCCGGCCCGTCCGCTCCGGGGGCAGCGGCGGCATCTCCAGCCGGCTGGTGTGATGCGCGGTGCCCTGGTCCGCGGGGATCACCCGCGGGATCACGCTCGTACGGTCACCGGCGCCGTCGCGCACCTCCGCGATGGCCTGCGGCGGCACCGCGTCCAGCTGGTCCTCGGTGAGCGCGCTCCGCTCCGCGCGGGACTCGGCGAGCATCGCGACCGCGTCGTGCGGGCGCAGCTCGGGGTTGCGCGCGGTTGCGGCCGCCACCAGCCGGTCCAGCCCGGCGGCGAGGCCGGGGACGACCGTTGACGGAGCCGGGACGTCCTCGTTGAGGTGCTGGTAGATGACCTGGGCGGCGTTGTCCCCGGAGTGGGGCTTGCCGCCGGTCAGCATCTCGTAGAGCACCACACCGCAGGCGTACACGTCGGACCGGGTGTCGGCGGTGCCCTGCTCGATCTGCTCCGGGGCGAGGTAGGAGACCGTGCCCAGCAGGGAGCCGGTGGTGTCCGTGGCGGTTCCGACGGCGCGTACCAGCCCGAAGTCCGCCACCTTGACCCGACCGTCGTCGCCGATCAGGACGTTCTCCGGCTTCATGTCCCGGTGCACGAAGCCCGCGCGGTGCGCGGCGCCGAGCGCGGCCAGGACCGGCTCCAGGATGTCCAGAGCGGCCCGGGGCTGCAGGGCGCCGCGCTCGCGCAGCACGTCGCGCAGGGTGCACCCGGCGACGTACTCCATGGCCAGGTAGACGTACGCGCCCTGGGCTCCCTGGTCGAAGACCGCCACCACGTTGGGGTGCGCGAGCAGGGCCACCGACTTCGCCTCGCGGATGAAGCGCTCGACGAAGGAGACGTCGGTCGCCAGCGCCGGGTGCATCACCTTGAGGGCGAGCACCCGGTCGAGCCGGGTGTCCACGGCCCGGTAGACCGTGGCCATGCCGCCGACGGCGATGCGCGCGTCGATGCGGTAGCGGCCGTCGAGCAGCTGCCCGACGAGGGGGTCCTGGAGGGTTGTGTCCACGGAGCGAGTCTACGAGCTGCGACGGACACGACGGGCGGGCCCGGAGGCCCCGGAGGCCGATCCGGTGCCGAGCCGTGACAGGGGTATGCACGTGCTGTGACCAGGAGGCCGCCGCCGGTGCCCGGAACTCAGAAGGCCGGGCGCTCCGGATCCAGCACCGCCCTGCCCTCCCCGGGCGACGACGCCTCGGCGAAATGGCGGCGGGGGATGCGTCCTGCCCGGTACGCCAGCCGTCCGCCCTCCACCGCGTGCCGCATCGCCGCGGCCATCAGCTCCGGCTCCTGTGCCCGGGTCACCGCCGAGGCGAGCATCACAGCGGCACAGCCCAGCTCCATCGCCAGCGCCGCGTCCGAGGCGGTCCCGGCTCCGGCGTCCAGGATCACCGGGACCCCGGCCTGCTCGACGATCAGCTGGAAGTTGTGCGGGTTGCGGATGCCGAGCCCGGAGCCGATGGGGGAGCCGAGCGGCATGACCGCCGCGCAGCCCACGTCCTCCAGCCTGCGGGCCAGCACCGGATCGTCGTTCGTGTAGGGCAGGACCGTGAAGCCGTCGTCGACCAGGGTCTCCGCGGCGTCCAGCAGTTCGACCGGGTCGGGCAGCAGCGTCCGCTCGTCCGCCACGACCTCCAGCTTGATCCAGTCGGTGCCGAGGGCCTCCCGGGCCAGCCGCGCGGTCAGCACGGCCTCGCCCGCGGTGAAGCAGCCCGCGGTGTTCGGCAGGACCCGCACGGAGAGGCGCTCCAGGACCGAGAGCACCGAACCGCCCACCGTCGGGTCGAGCCGCCGCATCGCCACGGTGGTGAGTTCGGTGCCGGACGCGATCAGCGAGCGCTCCAGCACGTCGAGGCTGGGGGCCCCGCCGGTCCCCATGATCAGCCGCGAGGTGAAGGGGGTGGAGCCGAGGGTGAAGAGGTCGTCGGACACGGTCAGCCTCCCTGGACCGCGGTGAGTATCTCGACGCGGTCACCTTCGGCGAGCGCGGTGGCGGACCACTGACCGCGTGGGACCACGGCCTCGTTGACCGCGGCGGCCACACCGGAGGGAGCCGCGGTCAGCGCTGCGACGAGGGTGTCCAGGGCGGTGCCGGCGGGAAGGGTGCGACGTTCCCCGTTCACGGATACGGATACGGATACGGATACGGACACGGGGACGGTGGCTGGCACGGGCTGTGTCATACGGACTGCTCCTGCTGCGCGGGGGCGGTTCCAAGGCGGGTGGAGGCTGCCGCGCACCTCGGTGAGTGGGGCCGGGAGGCCGGTGGAAAGCGGGACGGGGAGAAGGGGCGGGCCACCTCGGGCAGTTCGCCGGTCGACAGCGCGTGGGCCATCACCTCGCCCGTGACGGGGGTCAGCAGCACCCCGTTGCGGTGGTGCCCGGTCGCGAGAAGCAGGCCGGGCAGCGCCGTCGGGCCCAGCAGCGGGGCGTTGTCGGGGGAGGCGGGCCGCAGGCCCGCACGCGTCTCGGTCAGCGGCAACTCGGTGATACCAGGCACCAAATCATGTGCGTCACGCAGCAGTTCGTAGACCCCGCCCGCGGTGACCGTGGTGTCCCAGCCCAGTTCCTCGGTGGTCGCGCCGACCACCAGCTCGCCGTCGGCACGCGGGACGAGATAGACGTGGCTGCCGCGCACGACGGCCCGTACGGTCCTGCTGAGGAAGGGGGCGTACGCGGCCGGGACGGTCAGCCGCAGCACCTGCCCCTTGACCGGGCGTACGGGCGGCAGGGCAGCCTCGGGTATCCCCGCCAGGCGGCCGCTGAGGCTTCCCCCGGCCAGGACCACCTGGCCGGCCGTCAGCTCCGTACCGTCCCGCAGGACCGCCCCCGTGGCCCGGCCGTGCGTGACGCGCAGGCGCTCGACCCAGGTGCGCCGGAAGGTCACCCCTGCCCGCTCGCACGCCGTGACCAGAGCGGACGCGAGGCGCCTTGGGTCCACCTGGTGGTCGCCGTCGACCCGCAGCCCGCCGCGTACGCCCGGCGCGAGCATCGGCTCCAGCCGCCGGCACTCGCGCCCGCTGAGCCACTCGGACCGCAGCCCCGAGCGCTGCTGCAGCGCGTGCAGCTCCCGCAGATGGGCCCGGTCGTCGGAGTCCAGTGCGACGGACAGGGTGCCGCAGGCCCGGAATCCCGTGGTCCGGCCGCTCGCCTCCTCCAGTTCGGCCACGAACTCCGGATAGCGGGCCGCCGAGGCGAGGTTGAGGCCGAGCAGCATCTGCTCGCCGTAGTGCAGTTCGGTGACGGCGGCGAGCATCCCGGCCGCGACCTGTGCCGCCCCGCCGCCCGGTTGGGGGTCGGCGAGCGTGGTGCCCAGACCGCGCTGGGCGGCCCGCCAGGCGGTCACCAGACCGATGACGCCGCCTCCGACGACCAGGACGTCGGAACTGTCTGCGGAGATACGCATGGGCGTCCAGCCCCTCCCTTCGCCGGCATGACCCGGATCAGGTTCGTACGGTCGGAGGCCGGTCAGCCTCCCTCTCAGCCCGGTACGCCCGGACTCCCGCGAGTGCCTTACGGCGGCCAGCCTAGTCCCCGCGGCCTCCGAGCAGTAGGGAGCGGCGCCCCGTGGCCCGTTCACCCGGTGGAGCATCCGCCCGGCGGCCCGCGTCCCCTCGGACGAGAACCGGAAGTGACCGGAGGCGGCGGGACGAGCGAGCGGAAGAGGCCGTGAGCTGACGCCATGTCACGTGATTAGGGTGGACCTGTGAGCGAGCAGACGCAGGACCCGGCAGGAGGACCCCGGCCGCACGGGGTCGTGATCGTGGGAGCGGGCATGGCGGGCGTGCAGACGGCCGTGGCCCTGCGCGAGCAGGGTTTCGCCGGCCCGGTCACCCTGGTCGGGGCCGAACCGCACCAGCCGTACGACCGGCCGCCCCTGTCCAAGGCGGTGCTGCTCGGCAAGGCCGAGGACTCCGCCTTCGACGTCGATTTCGAGGAGCTGGACATCACCCTGCGCCTCGGGCTCGACGTGACCGGCCTGCGCGCGGGGGCCCACGAGCTGGACACCGAGGAAGGGCCGGTCGCCTACGACGTGCTGGTCGTCGCCACCGGTGCGGAACCGGTCGTGCTGCCCGGCTCCGAGGGCGTGCCCGGCGTCCATCTGCTGCGCACCGTCGATGACGCGGCACGGCTGCGCCCCGTCCTGGAGCGTCAGCACGACGTGGTCGTCGTCGGAGCGGGCTGGATCGGCGCCGAGTTCACCACCGCGGCCCGCGCCGCGGGATGCGAGGTCACCGTCGTCGAGGCCGCCGACCGCCCCCTCGCCGGCACGATGCCCGCCGAGGTCGCGGCCCCCATGGCCGCCTGGTACGCCGAGAGCGGAGCCCGCCTCCTCACGGGCACCCGGGTCGCGAACGTCGAACCGGGCACCGTCCGCCTCACGGACGGCCGGACGGTCTCCGCCGGGGCGGTGGTCGTCGGAATCGGGGCCCGGCCCGCCACCGCGTGGCTCGCCGGTTCGGGCATCGCGCTGGGCCCGGACGGCTCGGTCACCACCGACAGCTCGCTGCGCACCTCGCTGCCCGGCGTCTACGCGGTGGGCGACTGCGCGTCCTTTCCTTCCGCCCGCTACGGCGAACGCCTGCTGGTCCACCACTGGGACAACGCGCTCCAGGGCCCGAGGACGGTCGCCGCCGCGCTCGCGGGCGGCGCGAGCGCGACGTACGACCCGGTGCCCTACTTCTGGTCCGAGCAGTTCGGGCGCTTCGTGCAGTACGCCGGCCACCACGCGGGTGCCGAGACGCTGCTCTGGCGCGGTGACCCCGCGGAACCGTCCTGGACGGTCTGCTGGCTGCGGCGGGGAGTCCTGGTCGCCGTGCTGGCCGTCAACAGGCCGCGCGACCTGGCCCAGGGCCGCAAGCTGGTCGAAGCGGGGGCGCGGATCGATCCGGCGCGGGCGGCCGATTCCTCCGTACCGCTGAAATCGACGGTGCTCCCGGGGCCGTGACAGCCCCGTACGGTCGGCCCGGGTACCGGCTGCCGGTGCGAGATGGCACGCTTGTCCCTGTGACCGAGATTGACGCAAAGATCGATGCTCTCGTCCCCGCCTGGCTCCACCTTCCTGACATCGCGGAAATGCTCGATGTCCAGGTGACGCGCGTACGGCAGCTGGTCAGGGATGGCCAGCTCATCGCCGTACGACGTGGTGAGAACCGGACGCTGCAGGTGCCTGCCGCCTTCATCGACGGCGACAAGGTGGTCAAGGGGCTCGCAGGGACCCTGACGCTCCTGAGGGACGACGGCTACAACGACGAAGAGATGCTGGAGTGGCTCTTCACCCCCGACCCGACCCTGCCCGGAACACCCGCGCAGGCCCTGAGCGAGAATCGCGGTACGGAGGTGAAGCGCCGGGCCCAGGCGCTCGCCGTCTGACCGGACGACCGTAGCGGGGTGCGGGCCGTGGCACACGCGGCCCGCACCCCGCCGTTCGGCGGTCCACCGGCCTACAGTGATTCATCGACGCACCACCCGGGGGGAACTCATCATGTCCACGCTGCGCGACAGGCTCTCCGACGCCCGGCTCTACCTGTGCACGGACGCCCGCAAACGCCAGGGTGACCTCCCCGAGTTCATCGACGCCGTACTGGCCGGCGGCGTGGACGTCGTCCAGCTGCGCGACAAGGGCATGGAGGCGGCCGAGGAGCTCGAACACCTCGAGGTGCTCGCCGACGCCTGCAAGCGCCACGGCGCACTCCTCGCGGTGAACGACCGGGCCGACGTCGCCCACGCCATAGGCGCCGACGTGCTGCACCTCGGGCAGGGAGACCTCCCGGTGCCCGCCGCCCGCGCCGTGATCGGCGACGACGTCGTGATCGGCCGCTCCACCCACGCCCAGTCCGAGGTCGACGCCGCCGTCGCCGAGGCGGGAGTCGACTACTTCTGCACCGGGCCGTGCTGGCCCACCCCCACCAAGCCCGGACGTCACGCCCCCGGCCTCGGCCTCGTGTGCTACACCGCCTCGCTCGGTACGGCCCGGCCGTGGTTCGCCATCGGCGGCATCGACGCGGGCAATCTCGACGAGGTCCTCGACGCCGGCGCCCGCCGCGTCGTCGTCGTACGCGCGATCACCGAGGCCGAGGATCCGGCCGCGGCCGCCGAGACCCTGGCCCGGCGCGTACGGGCCCACGCTCTCTGAGCCCGGCTCCCTCCCTCGTGGCCCGTGCGGCCGTGCGAACGTCCGGGCGGGTCGGTGCTCCGGCCCTCGACCTGCCTCGGTCGGGAGTCCGCCGGAGGTGTCCCGGAGAGGTGTCAGAGAGCGGTGTCCGAGGGGTGGACAAAAGCCGCCTCATTCCGGTCAATTCGCTCGCTCCGGTTGGGGGAGCGCCCGGCCCTGGTTAACCTCCCAGTATGGCTCTCGGCACACCTTCCACCAGGACGGATCACGCGCGCACCGTGCGTGAGCTGCTCGCCTCCGGTGAGACGTCGTATTCGTTCGAGTTCTGGGCGCCCAAGACCGAGAAGGGCGAACGGAACCTCTGGAACGCCCTGCGGCGCGTCGAGGCCGTCGGACCGAGCTTCGTCTCCGTGACCTACGGAGCAGGAGGATCCACGCGTGCCGGGACGGTGCGCGCCACCCAGCAGATCGCCGCGGACTCCACGCTCACCCCGGTGGCGCACCTCACCGCCGTCGACCACTCCGTCGCCGAGCTGCGCAACATGGTCGGACAGTACGCCGACGCCGGAATCCGGAACATCCTCGCCGTGCGCGGAGACCCGCCCGGCGACCCCATGGGCGAGTGGGTCGAGCACCCGCAGGGTGTGCGGTACGCCGCCGATCTGGTCCGGCTCATCAAGGAGGCCGGTGATTTCTGCGTCGGCGTCGCGGCTTTTCCCGAAATGCATCCGCGGTCGGCCGACTGGGACTCCGACATCGGTCATTTCGTGGACAAGTGCCGCGCCGGTGCCGATTACGCGATCACCCAGATGTTCTTCCATCCGGAGAGTTACCTCCAGATGCGTGATCGCGTGGTCGCCGCGGGTTGCGACACCCCGGTCATTCCCGAGGTGATGCCCCTCACCAGCGTCAAACAGCTCGAGCGGTTCGCCCAGCTCAGCAACGCGTCCCTGCCCTCCCCGCTGAAAGAGCGGATCCTCGCCGCGAAGGACGACCCGGCCGCTGTACGCTCCATTGGCATCGAGTTCGCCACGGAGTTCTGCGCGAAACTGCTCTCCGAGGGTGTCCCGGGGCTGCACTTCATCACGCTCAACAATTCGACGGCGACACTCGAGATCTACGAGAATCTCGGACTGCACAAGCAGTCGTGACCGGCCGTACCCGCCACCGACCGGGGCGGTGGCCGTAGGAGGGGGCGGGCGTGGGCTGGACGGTCCTCTACATCGCATTCGGCATAGTGGCGCTGTGGCTGCTGGGCGAGGTGCTGCTGCAGTACAAGGCACGGCTCCGCTGGCGGCTGCTGGCCTTCTGCGGCTTCCTCGGCGTGGTCCTCGGCGTGCTGATCCCCTCTGTGCTGGTGATCGCCCTCGGGGCGATCACCTTCGCCACGGGGCAGACGTATGTGACGCTCTCGTTCAGGCGCGGTTTCTCCACCGGATGGGCCCTCGGCGGCAGTCCGGGTGAGAGCCGCCGTCGCCGCGGGGCCGGAGCGTCCGCCCAGAAGCCGGTACTCGAAGTCTCCGAACTGGAGTACGAGGGAGCCTCCCCTTCCCCGGAGGCGCAGGCGCCGTCCGCGGTCTACGAACCGGAGCCGATGCCGGACGACACCGGGCAGTACGGCATCTACACCGACCCGGCCCCGGCCGGCGGTGAACAGCAGCCGCAGTACGCCGCGTACGACCCCTACAACGGCTACGGGCAGCAGGCCGGCCAAAACTCCTACGGTGACGGGAGCGGCGGCTACCCAGGCCAGGACGCCTACCAGGACCAAGGCGCGTACTCCGGCCAGGACACCTACCAGCCACAGGACACCTACCAGGCACAGGGCACGTACACGGGGCACTACGACTACGGCCCGGACGGGGCGGGTTACCCCGCCCACTCCGACCCGTACGCCGGAACGGGCGCCACCGACGCCACCGGGCAGTACGCCGGGTACGACAACACCGGGTACGACAGCCAGGGCCACGGCTACGACCCGTCCCAGGCCACGGGCCCGCACCAGCCCGCCGACCAGTACTCCACCGACACACCGCCCGGAGGCGTCTGGGTCCCGCAGCAGCGCGAGAGCGATCAGTACCCGCCGCTCCCGCCGGAGGCAGATCCCTACGGAAACGGCTACGACACCGGTCAGAACGAGCAGTACCGCTACTGACCGGGCGCCGGCACGGGCCTTGCGCCGCCTCTCAGGGACGACCGCGGCTCCTCACCGGGAGCCGCGGAAGTCGTCGCCCTCCACCACGAGTCCGGCGACCAGGGCGCCCGACATCCCGGCGTGGGCCAGCCCGCCGCCCGGGTGCGACCAGCCGCCCGCCAGATACAGGCCAGGCAGCGACGTGCGGTTCCCGGCGTGCAGGTACGCCCCCCCGGCCCCGGCCAGGGCCGGAGCCGGCACCGAACCGCCCGCTGCACCGGTCTCGGCGGCGGTCTCGGCGGGGGTGCGCACCTCGGCGTGGAGTATCCGCTCGCGCAGGCCGGGTACGGCCTCGGCGGCCCGGTCGGTCACCGACTGCGCGAAGCGCTCGCGCAACGCCTTGTCCGTCCAGTCGACCGGGCCCTGGGGGGCCACCGTCGCGGTCAGCGTCACCGCCTCGTGCTCCTCGTCCGGGCGGGTGGCCGGGTCGTCGGGACGCAGCACGGTCACCGTCGGCCGATCAGCCGTCCGCCCGCCGAACAGGGCGTCCCGCTCCGCCCCGGGGTCCCCGCCGTGCACCACGGTCCGGTGCGCGGCACCCGCCTCGCGCGCGCCGCGCAGCGACAGCAGCACGACGAAACGCCCGGGTGCCGCCGTCCCCCGGACCTCGGCCCTGCTCTCTGCTCCTGCCGGGAGGAGGCCGGGACCGGGCCACGCGCCCAGGACGACGTGATCGGCTTCCACGCTCGTGCCGTCCGCCAGCTCGATGCCCGCGGCCCGGCCGTCCTTCTCGGTCACCCGGACCGCCTCGGCACCGAAGACGAACTCCACCCTGCGCGCCAGGCACCGCGCGTACACCGCGTCGGCCAGCGCCCGCATGCCCCCGGCGACGTACCAGCTGCCGAACGTCTCCTCCATGTAGGGCAGGAGGGCGGCCGCGGCCGGCGCGCGGCGCGGGTCGAGGCCGTAGGACAGGGCGTATCCGTCGAGCAGGGCCGAAAGCCGGGGGTCGCCCAGTTCCCACGCGCCGACCTCGGCCACGGTGGCGGCCTCCAGGGCCGGCCGGAGCAGCCTGCGCCGGCGCACCGAGGGGTAGGGATCGCGCTCCAGCACCTGGCGGTCCTCGGGCAGCGGCTCCTCCAGCAGGGGTCTGCGCGAGCGGTTCCACGCCGTGCCCGCCCGGTCCAGGAACTCGCCCCAGCGGGCACCGGCGCCCTCACCGAGCGCCCGGTCGAGCGCCCCGACGACGCCGGCCCTGGAGGCATTGGGGAGCGACACCGTCGTGCCGTCCGCGAAGATGTGACGGCTCGCCGGGTCGACCTGACGGAGCGAGACGCACTGCTCCAGGGGCTCCTTGCCCGTCTTGACGAACAGGTCGCGGTAGACGGCGGGGAGGTGGAGGAGCCCGGGTCCGGTGTCGAAGACGAAGCCGTCGCGGGCATGACGGCCGACCGAGCCGCCGTATGTCCCGGAGCGCTCGTACACCGTCACCCGGTGGCCTGCCACGGAGAGCCGGGCGGCCGCCGCCATCGCGCCCGTCCCGGCGCCGATCACCGCAATTCGTGCCATGTCACTGACTTTAGAGGGTGCCGCCGACAGCCCACTCACGCGGCCGGTGGCAGCCCGCCCCGGGACTCGGGCACCTCGTCGGGGAGCCCGGCCGCGCCGCGGACGCCGAGGAGGAGGAGGACCACCGCGGAGGCGTTGATCCCGCTCGCCCGGCCACTCGTGAACACCGGAGGGGGTGTGGACACGGACGCGAGCGTGACCAGTGGGGGCGCCGCGCGAAGTGGCTTGCGCACAGGTCTGAGTATCCCTACCTAGTGCGAGAGATGAGTAGGGACGCGGATGGGCTCCCACCTGCGGAGAGGGAAGAGTGGGGACCACGGAAGGGGCGCGGCTCCGGGACCGCCGGCACGGGGCGGCGGAACGGCACCGCACCCCCGACACAACGGGGGTGCACGACGCGGAGCCCCGGGACCACGGGGGACATCGGGGTCACGGGGGAGGGCTTCGCGGCTGCACGCACGCCGGTCCGGTGGAATTCGGGGGGATCGAATTCCACCGGACCGGCGTTCCGCGTCCCGGGCCGCCGCGTGCCTAGGCTAGTGCCCGCTGACGCGGCCGTGCAGAAGCAGGGACAGTGCGGAGTGCACGTCGTCGATCGTCCGCTCCGGCTGGAACGCCTGCCAGTCCAGGGCCGCCACGAGTACCATCCCGACCAGCGCCGCGGCCGTGAGCTGGATATCGATCTCCTCGCTCAGTTCGCCGGCGGCGACGCCCTCCCGGAGCACCCCCTCGACGACGGCCACGGCGTCCTGGCGCAGGACCAGGAGGGTCGACTGCCAGGCACGGTTGGTCCGCCAGAGCTCGGCGACGTACAGCTGGGTGAAGGCCGGGTAGCGGTCGATGAAGACCAGGCCTGCCCGGATCATCGCGTCCAGGGCCTCCACCCGGGTGCCGCCGCGCGCGTCGGTGGAGTCGGCGGCCGACCGCAGCGACTGCGTCAGCAGCCCCACTCCGTGACGGAGCAGCTCCTCGAAGAGCTCGGTCTTGCTCTTGAAGTTGTAGTAGACGGTGCCCTTGGCCACCCCGGCCCGCTCCGCGATCTCGTCCACCGTGGTCGCGGAGAAGCCCTTCTCCGCGATGAGTGTGACCGCCGCTTCGTAGAGCTTCTGCCGGGTGGCCTGGCGGCGCGTCGTGCTACTGCTGTTCATGCACACGATTGTCACCTGATTTCTCCCAGGAGGCGCCGGCCTTCAGGCCGGGGAGGATTGGGTACTTGGGGCGGAGTTCTCTGCGCATCTGCTGTGACCTGCACTTCGGTTGGTTGTCAGTGGGTGAGGCTAGGGTCTTGGCCATGGCGACGGCGCGGGAGACAGTGGAGGGGTCCGGGCACGCCCGGTACAGCTTCCGCTTGCGTGTGTCGTCCACCGGGCTCACCGGGCTTGAAGGCGAGTGGGCGCGGTGCCGTTTGGGTGTGGAACGAGTGCGTTGCTGTGTCCCGCAGGGTCCACATCGGCAACAGGACGGCCGGTGGGAAGGCGACCTGCGGTCCGGCGCAGCTCG
>NZ_JBHVCT010000034.1:0-64616 GCF_042803195.1 Streptomyces sp. NPDC057428 | reverse complement strand
CGGGCCCAGGAAAGCTTCACAACTCACCTAACCCGTGCGGTCCTTCTCATGTCACGGCCCGACCGGGACGATCACTAATTCCCCCAAGGTCGTTAGCCCAGCATGCCGGTCGCTCACTGCCAGCCCATCGGGGTGACTCCAGGGGTCGGCCGGCACTCAGGCCGACGCACCGGTCATCACCCGCGCCGTGGAGATGACCAAGGCGCCCAAGCTCACCAGTGACATCGTGCTGCGGGCCCTCGGGGCTCTCGGGCCTGTCGGGCTCTCGGGATCACTGCGATCAACCAGATGCAGAGCAAGGGCCGGGACGGGCTCACCTTCACTGCCCCCATCACCCGCGACGGTCCCGCATGGCGTGCGGAGGGATATCTCCCCTACGGCGTCACTTTCACCGACGTCATCGAGCGACGGGACAAGCCGGCGTCCGGGCGGCGGCGCCCGCTGGGGTGCGTGTGGCCCGAACCCGTCCCGGACGAGCACACCGGCCGTCTCGTGCTGTGGGTCGGTGATCACGACATGTCCACGGTCACAAAGCCCGCATTGGCCGCTGATCAAGGGCTGGTCCGTCGACCTGTTCAAGCCGGTCTCCTTCGGCGGTCCTGTAACAACCGCCTCAGGCCTCCCCCTTGTCACGTAGGGTGCCATCGACAGCTCTCTTGAACGCGTTCAAGAGAGACTCCGGGGGAGGGGACCACGCAATGCGCAGTGGAGCGAAAGTCGCCGTGATCGGCGGGGTGTTCGTGCTCGTGAGCGGAGGGCTCGGCTACGGCGCGTACAGCCTGGTGCTGGGGGGCGGGGACGGAGACACCGCAACGGCGTCAGCGTCGTCCGAGGTGAAGACCGGGCCACCGAGCGGGGAAGAGACGGAAGCGACCGCGAAGGAGTTCCTCGCCGCGTGGGCGTCCGGCGACGGGACCGCCGCCTCGCTGCTCACGAACAACGAGGCCGCCTCCGAGCCGCTGCTGACCGGCTTCGCCGAGGACGCCCACGTCACGAACGCGGTCATCACTCCAGGCCCGGCCGTCGGCGCGAAGGTGCCGTACACGGTGAAGGCGACGGTGTCCTACGACGGGAAGACCAAGCCCTGGTCGTACGCCTCCGAGCTGACCGTGGTGCGCGGTCTGACCACCGGCAAGGCGCTCGTGGACTGGCAGCCCACCGTGATCCATCCGCAGCTCACCGAGGGCGCGACGCTGAAGACGGGCGAGTCCGCCACCGCCTCGATCGAGGCGGTGGACCACAACGGCAAGGTGCTGGACAAGGAGACCTACCCGTCGCTCGGGCCGATCCTGGACACCCTGCGCGAGAAGTACGGCGACACCACCGGTGGTTCCCCGGGCATCGAGACCTGGATGGAGCCCGAGGGCGGGTCAGCGGCGAACACCACACTCCTGACGCTCGCCAAGGGGAAACCGGGCAAGCTGCAGACCACGCTCGACGCCGACGCCCAGGCCGCGGCCGAGAAGGCGGTCAAGAAGTTCAGCCAGGCCTCCGTGGTGGCCGTGAGGCCCTCCACGGGCTCGATCCGCGCGGTCGCCAACAACCCGGCGACCGGCTTCAACGCCGCGATGCAGGGCACCCAGGCACCCGGTTCGACGTTGAAGATAGTGACCGCCGCGATGCTCCTGGAGAAGGGGCTCGTCTCGGCGAACCGGCCGACGGAGTGCCCCAAGGAGGTGATGTACCAGGGGCGTACGTTCCACAACCTGGACTACTTCGAGCTTCCCGCCTCCACCAGCTTCACCACCAGCTTCGCCCGTTCCTGCAACACGGCCTTCATCAAGCTGATCGACGACACCAAGGACGACTCCGCCCTCCCCAAGGAGGCGCGGGACGTCTTCGGGATCGGGCTGGACTGGAAAACCGGCGTCACCTCCGTCGACGGCGAGGTGCCCGAGGAGACCGGCGGCGAGGCGGCGGCCCAGTACATAGGCCAGGGCACCGTCCAGATGAACGCGCTCAACATGGCGTCCATCACGGCGACCGCCCGCACCGGCACCTTCCACCAGCCCGTGATCGTCCCGCAGTCCCTGGACGACCGGCAGTTGGCCACCGCACCCCGCTCACTGTCGCCGAACGTCACCCGGCAGCTGAACGACATGATGCGGGCCACCGCCTCCTGGGGCACCGGCAAGACCGCCATGGCCTCCGTGGGCGGCGACAAGGGTGCCAAGACGGGCTCGGCGGAGGTCGACGGCCAGTCCACGTCCAACAGCTGGTTCACCGGCTTCAGCAACGACCTGGCGGCTGCGGCGGTCGTCCAGTCCGGCGGCCACGGCGGTGACGCCGCAGGCCCGGTGGTGGCGTCGGTGCTGCGCGCGGGGTCGTAGCGCGGGGCGCTTGCTCTCCTTCACCCTGATCTCCGGCGGCGGCGCACTCATCGGAGCCGTGTTGGTCTGCTTCGCTCCGCTTCCGGCCACAGACGCCTGGCCGTACCTGCTCGTCTCCGCGGGCCTGCACGTGGCCTACATGCTGCTGCTGATGCGCTCGTTCACCCTCGGCGACTTCGGCCAGATGTACCCGATCGCCCGGGGCACGGCCCCGCTGGTCGTGACGGTGCTCGCCGCCGTGTTCGTCGGCGAGCGCCCCGACGGCTGGGCGACGGCGGGGGTGGCGGTGGCCTCCGCGGGGCTCGTCGGGCTGGCACTGTGGGGCATCCGCGGCTCCGGCAGGCGCCCCCACTGGCCCGCGATCCTGGCGGCCCTGGCCACCGGTCTGGCCATCGCCGGGTACACGACGGTCGACGGGGTCGGGGTGCGCGCCTCGGGCACACCGGTCGGTTACATCGGCTGGCTCATGATCGCCGAGGGCGTGGCTATCCCGGCGTACGCCTGCCTGCGCCGACGGGGCGAACTACTCCCCAGCCTACGGCCGTTCATGGCCCGGGGACTGCTGGGCGCGGCGCTCTCGGTCGCCGCGTACGGGCTCGTCCTGTGGGCGCAGACCAAGGCACCGCTCGCCCCGATCGCCGCGCTCCGCGAATCCTCGATCATCGTGGGTGCCGCGATAGGGACGCTGTTCTTCAAGGAGAAGTTCGGCGGCCCCCGGATCGCGGCCGCCGGGCTGATGGTGGTCGGCATCGGGCTGATGCTGCACACGAGTTGAGCCGGAGTCCTGACGGGCGGCCGGAGCGGAGCGCGGGCCGCCACCCCCTACCGAGTTTCGGACTCCCCCGTCATGGCCTTGCGGAATCCCGTGTTGACGCCCAGGAGGCCGCCGTCCACCCGTAGCGTCGTGCCGGTTATCCACGCCGCGTCCTGGGAGGCGAGGAAGGCGACGGCGGACGCGATGTCGTCCGGCTCGCCGATCCGGCCGAGTGGGTAGAGCGAGGCGGCCCGCTTCAGCTCGGCGTCGCGGCCCGCCCAGGCGTCGGTACGGATCGTGCCCGGTGCGACGAGGTTGACGCGGACGCCCCGCGGTCCCGCGTGACCCGCGAGCGTGCGCGTCAGGCTCGCCAGGCCCGCCTTGGCCGCGCTGTAGGCGTGGCCGCCGAAGTCCTGCTCGCCGTTGACCGAGCCGATGGTGACGATCGCTCCGCGCCCGGACGCGACCAGGTGCGGCAGCGCGGCACGGGAGCAGCGGTAGGGGCCGCTGAGCGTGATGTCCAGGGTGTGGTCCCAGGACGCGTCGTCCTCGTCCTCGAAGAGCGCGGCGTCGTCGTGGTTGGCGTAGGCGTTGTTGACCAGGACGTCGAGCCGGCCGAAGACGGCGGCCGCGTGCGCGACGGCGGCCTCGACCGCCGCGCGGTCGCCGACGTCGCAGGCCAGGGATTCAGCGGTGCCGCCCGCCTCGCGTATCCCTTCCGCCGTGCGTTCGGCGCGGCCGGCGTCCAGGTCGGTGACCAGGACGGCCGCGCCCTCCGAGGCGAGGTGGCGCGCTGAGGCGGCTCCGATGCCCTGTCCCGCGCCGGTGAGGAGCGCCGCGTACCCATGGAAGCGTGGAGGTGTCATAGCGCCGACCGTACTGCCCTGACCAGGGCCTGGGCACGGGGGTCGGCGGTGACTCCCTTCTGCAGACCGTTCGTCACATATCCCAGGGCGATGCCCGATTCGGGGTCGGCGAAGCCGAGTGAGCCGCCGCGTCCGGGGTGGCCGAACGATCCGGGGCCCAGGAGCGGTGCTGCCGGGCCGTGCAGCATGTAGCCGAGTCCGAAGCGGGTGCTGACGACCAGCACCCGGTCCGGTCCCGCCGACTCCTCCGTGCGGGCCAGGGTGAGGGTGGCGGGGGCGAACAGGCGCTGCCCGTCGACTTCCCCGATCATCGCGGCGTAGCAGCGGGCGAGGCCGCGCGCGGTGGCGACGCCGTTGGAGGCGGGGAGTTCGGCCGCGCGGTAGGCGGGGTCGTTCTCGTCGGGGAAGGGGGCGATCGCCCCGAAGGCGCGGCGGGTGAGTGAGTCGGGGTCGGCGTAGGCCTCGACGACGGAGCGCTTGGGGCGCACGCGCAGGGTTCCGCCCCCTTCCGCCGGCGGGGCTTCGACGGGCCCGATCCGCCCGATCCGGTGCGCCTCGTCCGCCGGGAGCCCGAACCAGAAGTCGAGACCGAGCGGGCGGCCGATCTCCTCGGCGACCCAGCGTCCGACGGTACGCCCGGTGACCCTGCGGACCAGTTCGGCGACGAGCCAGCTGAAGGTCTGGGCGTGGTAGCCGTGGTCGGTTCCCGGCGCCCAGAGGGGTTCCTGGGCGGCGACGGCCCGCGGCCCGGACGTCTGGTCGGCCGCTTGTGCGGGCGTCAGCGTCACGTCGAGTGCGGCGAGCCCGGCCCGGTGGGCGAGGAGGTGGCGCACGAGGACGCGCTCCTTGCCGTTCGCCTTGAACTCCGGCCAGTAGGTGCCGACGGGGGCGTCCAGGTCCACCTGTCCGCGCTGGTGCAGCATCAGCGGCACGGCGGCGGCGACGCCCTTGCCGGCCGAGCGGACGATCTGGACGGTGTCCACGGCCCAGGGTTCGGTGCCGTCCACGTCCCTGGTGTCGGCCCACAGGTCCACGACCTTGCGGCCGTGGCGGTAGACCGCGACGGCCGCCCCCCGTTCCCCGCGCTGCTCGAAGTTACGGACGAAAGCGTCCCGTACCGCCTCGAATCCCGGCGTCACAGTGCCCCGTACGTCCACGCCTGCTCCCGCGCTCCCGCTCATCCCTCCATGGTGCATCCCTTCGCAGGTGAAGTGGGTGGCGGGTCACCGTCTGTTCACGGACGCGGAACGGACACGGAACGCGGGTCGAAGCCGAAGGGCAGCTCCAGCCGGTGCCGGCGCATGAGCCCGTCGTCGCACAGCAGGTCCTGCGTACGGTCGTCCGCGGTGATCACCCCGTCGCTGAGGATCACGGCCCGGGGGCAGAGTTCGAGGGCGTACGGCAGGTCATGGGTGACCATCAGGACGGTGACGTCCAGGGAGCGCAGGATGTCGGCGAGTTCACGCCTGGAGGCCGGGTCCAGGTTGGAGGACGGCTCGTCCAGGACGAGGATCTCCGGCTCCATCGCCAGCACGGTGGCGACCGCGACCCGTCGGCGCTGGCCGAAGGAGAGATGGTGCGGGGGCCGCGCCGCGAACTCCTCCATCCCGACCCGCTTCAGCGCGGTCATGACCCGGTCCTCGAGCTCGGGGCCGCGCAGCCCGGCGGCTGCCGGACCGAAGGCCACGTCCTCGCGGACCGTCGGCATGAAGAGCTGGTCGTCGGGGTCCTGGAAGACGATGCCGACGCGGCGCCTGATCTCCGCCAGGTTCTTCTTCTGCACGGGCATCCCGGCGACCCGGACGCTGCCGGCACCCGCGTCGAGGATGCCGTTGAGGTGGAGGACGAGCGTGGTCTTTCCCGCGCCGTTGGGGCCGAGCAGCGCGACGCGCTCACCGCGGGCCACGGTCAGGTCGACGCCGAACAGGGCCTGGTGGCCGTCCGGGTAGGCGTAGGCGAGGCCGCTGACCTCGAGGGACGATACGGAAGCGGTGGTCGGGCTCATACGGTCCATCCCAGCAGACACACGACGAGAGCGAACAGGGGGAGTGCCGCCGCGTGCGCCCACTGGGTCCGGGAGGCGGTCACCTCGTCGATGACCGGCATGCTGCCGGTGTAGCCGCGGCTGACCATCGCGAGGTGGACGCGCTCGCCGCGCTCGTAGGACCTGATGAACAGGGCGCCCGCCGTCTTGGCGAGGACACCCCAGTGCCGCACCCCGCGCGCCTCGAAGCCTCGGGAGCGCCGGGCGATCGACATCCGGCGCAGCTCGTCGGTGATGACGTCGCCGTACCTGATCATGAAGGACGCGATCTGGACCAGCATGGGCGGCAGCCGCAGCCGCTGCAGGCCGAGCAGCAGGGAGCGCAGCTCGGTGGTGGAGGCCAGGATCACCGAGGCGGCGACCCCCAGGGTGCCCTTCGCGAGGACGTTCCAGGCGCCCCAGAGTCCGGGGACGCTGACGGAGACGCCGAGCAGCTCGGTCTGCTCGCCGGGTACGACGAACGGCAGTAGCAGCGCGAACGCCACGAACGGCACCTCGATAACCAGCCGCCGCAGCAGGAACCCGGCGGGGATCCGGGCCACGGCGGCGACGGCGGCGAGCAGCGCCGCGTACAGCGCGAAGGCCCAGACGGCCTCGCGCGGCGTGGAGACGACGACCACGACGAAGCAGACGACCGCGGCGAGCTTGCAGTGCGGAGGGAGATCGTGGACGGGCGAGTGCCCGTGCCGGTAGAGCTTGTGCGCGTGTCCGGCTCCCATGTCAGACCGACTCGGCGGTGCGGATCAGGGGTGCGTCGGGCGTTCGGCGACGGCGCACCGTCCAGAACACCCCGCTGCCGACGACGACCGTGACGCCCACACCGATCACTCCGGCGAGGCCTCCGGAGATCCGGGCGTTGCCGATGTCCTTGACGCTGTAGTCGGCGAGCGGGGAGCCGGCGGCGCGGTGTTCCTGGGCCTTCTGGTCGATGCCCTTGTCCGCGGCGACCTTCTCCAGGCCGTCGGGGCTGGCGGAGGCGTAGAAGGAGACGAAACCGGCGAGGACGAGCGCGGTGACCAGCCCGGTGGCCCAGACCTTGCGGGTCGACCGGGCGGCGGCGGGGGCGGGGGCGGGCACGGCGGCCGGGGCGTCGACGAGTTCGCCGGCGACCCGGAGCTTGAGCGGGGCCGCGAGGCCGCGGGCCCCGTGCACCAGGTCGGGACGGACCGCGAGGACGGCGCCGACGGTCAGCGCGGTGATCACCGCCTCCCCGATGCCGATCAGGACGTGGACGCCGACCATCGCCGTGAGGACCTTGCTCACGGGCACGTCGGTGGTCCCGCCGATCGCGTAGATCAGCGTGAAGACGGCGGCGGCGGCGGGCACCGAGACCAGCGCGGCGACGAACGACGCGGCCGTCGTGGAGCGGCGGGTGCGGGGCAGCACGCGGGTCAGGCCGCGGAAGAGTGCGTAGGCGACCACGGTGGTGACGACACCCATCACCGTGATGTTCACGCCGAGCGCGGTGAGACCGCCGTCGGCGAAGAGGACGCCCTGCATGAGCAGGACGACCGCTATGCAGAGCACCCCCGTGTAGGGGCCGACCAGGATCGCCGCCAGCGCCCCGCCCAGGAGATGGCCGCTGGTACCGGCGGCGACGGGGAAGTTCAGCATCTGCACGGCGAAGATGAACGCGGCCACGAGTCCGGCCAGCGGAGCCGTGCGTTCTCCCCCGAGTTCACGGCGGGCCCCGCGGAGACTGACGGCGACCGCCCCTGCGGCGACGACGCCCGCGACGGCGGAGACGGGTGCGTTGATGAATCCGTCGGGTACATGCATGGAGTGGCTCCGCTTTCGGGCGTTACTTCGGGCGGGGTCGGGAACCGCTCAATGATAGGACACTGTTGCGAAGGGCTCGCAAGAGCGCACGAGTGACAACTAATCCGCCTCCCCGGACATGCCTAAATGGGAAAATATGGGACATTAAGGGAAGAGATCTTCACACAGGAGGAGCCGGCCCATGTCCCTCGTGATCCACGAACACATACGTGCCCGGCTCGTCACGGACGGCCCCGACCCCCGGCTGGTCCCGGTCGACCTGCGCTACGACCCCGAGGATCCTAAGACCGTCCAGGTCCGCCTCCCCGGCGAAGTCGACTGGACCTTCGGCATCGACCTCCTGGAACGCGGGCTGCGCTCCCCCGTCACCCGCGGGGACATACGCGTCTGGCCGTGCGGCCGGGCCCAGTTGGTCCTGGAGCTGCACTCAGCCGACGGCGTCGCCGTCTTCCAGCTCGACAACGCGCCGCTGATCCGCTTCCTGACCAGGACCCGCGCCCGCGCGGTGACGCGCAAGGCCGCCGCCCCGTCCGCCACCGGCGCCTGAACGCGTCCGCACACGGCGAGAGCCCCCGTGCCGCGCGCACGGGGGGCGCTCCGCCGCTCCGGTCCCCCGTCCCCACGGTCGACCGGAGCACCGGGGGACGCGTTCCGCTCGGACGTGGACCCCGGAGTCAGTGAGGCCCGGTCCGGTAAGGGCCGGGCCGCTCGTCACGCGCGGACCAGTTCCCGCCCCCCGCCGCCCTCGGCCGGGCCGTCGGAGAGGTTCTTGCGCAGGCCCTCGCCCTCCACGTCGCCGTTGGGCAGGATCCGGTCCAGCCAGTTCGGCAGCCACCAGGCATGCCTGCCGAGCAGGGCGAGCACCGCGGGCACGATGGCCATGCGGACCACGAAGGCGTCGAAGAAGACGGCGATGGCGAGCGAGAAGCCGATCATCTTGATCATCGACTCGCTGGAGCCGATGAAGCCGGCGAAGACCGCCATCATGATCACCGCGGCCGCGGTGACGACCCGGGCCCCGTGGCGGAAGCCCGTCACGATCGCCTGGCCGGGCGACTCTCCGTGGACGTACGCCTCACGCATGCGTGTGACCAGGAAGACCTCGTAGTCCATCGCGAGACCGAAGACCACACCGACCATGAAGATCGGCATCATGCTCATGATCGGACCGGTCTGCTCGACACCGAGGAGGGAACCGAACCAGCCCCACTGGAAGACCGCGACGACCGCGCCCAGGGCCGCGACGACCGAGAGCAGGAAGCCGAGGGCCGCCTTCAGCGGCACCAGCAGCGAGCGGAAGACCACCATCAGGAGCAGGAAGGCCAGCCCGACGACGAGCGCCAGGTAGGGCAGCAGCGCTGCGTTCATCTTCTCCGAGAAGTCGATGTTCATCGCCGTGGCACCGGTGACCAGCACCTCGGCACCCGTGTCGTCCTTGATCTCACCGCCGGCGTCACGGATGGCGTGGACGAGGTCCTCGGTCTCCGTGGAGCTCGGCCGGTCCTTCGGGATGACCGTGATGGTCGCGGCGTCACCGGCCTTGTTGAAGGTGGCCGGGGTGACGGCGGCGACATGACCGATGCCTTCGATCTCCTGCGAGACCCGGTCGACGGCGGTCCTGCCGTCCGAGGCGCCCTTCGTGTCCACGACGACCAGCAGCGGACCGTTGAAGCCGGGGCCGAAGCCGTCGGACAGCGTGTCGTACGCCTGGCGCTGCGTGGTGCTCTTCGGCTGCGAGCCGTCGTCCGGCAGGCCCATCTCCAGCGAGGTGGCCGGCACGGCGACGGCGCCGAGGCCGAGGACACCCACCAGCAGCACCCACACCGGCCGGCGCAGCACGAACCGCGCCCAGCGGGTGCCCATGTTCGGCTTCGCCTCGGGCTTGTTCTCCGCCTCGGCGGCCTTGCGCGCCCTGCGTCCGTTGACCCGCTTGCCCGCGAAGCCCAGCAGCGCCGGGACGAGCGTCAGCGCGATGAGTACGGCGATCGCGACCGTGCCGGCGGCGGCGAAGCCCATCTTCGACAGCATCGGGATGTTGACGACGGCCAGGCCGACCAGCGCGATGACGACCGTCAGACCGGCGAAGACCACAGCGGATCCCGCCGTGCCCACGGCCCGCCCGACCGCTTCCTCCCGTTCCCTGCCCTCGGCCAGTTCGGCGCGGTAGCGGGAGACGATGAAGAGCGCGTAGTCGATGCCGACCGCGAGGCCGATCATCATCGCGAGCGTGGACGTGGTGGAGCCCAGGTCGAGCACGTTGGCGAGGGCCGTGATCAGCGAGACGCCGATACCGACGCCGATGAGCGCGGTGAGCAGCGGCAGCCCGGCGGCGATCAGCGATCCGAAGCTGATCACCAGCACCACAGCGGCGATGGCGACGCCGATGATCTCGGTGGCGCCGGTCTCGGGCATCACCTGGAGTGCGTCACCGCCGATCTCCACGGTCATTCCGCTGTTCTGCGCTGCCTCGCCCGCGTCCTTGAGCGCGTCCCGTGTCCCGTCGGTCAGCTCCATCGAGCTGACCTTGTAGGACACGGAGATGTAGGCGGTGGAACCGTCCTGGCTGACGGCCTTGGCGGCGAAGGGGTCGGCGACCGAGGCGATCTGGTCCGAGCCGGACTTCAGCTCGCCGACGATGTCCTTGATCTCGGCCTTGTTGGCAGACGCGGTCACCTTCTCGCCCTCGGGGGCCTTGAAGACGACACGGGCGGTAGCGCCGTCGGCGCTGCCACCGGGGAAACGTTCCTCCAGCAGGTCGAAGGCCCGCTGGGCCTCCGTGCCGGGGATCGAGAAGGAGCTGGAGGTGGCGGTCGACGCGGAGGCGGCACCGAATCCGGCAAGCGCCAGCAGCGCCACCCAGACCAGTGCGACGTAGCGGCGTCGCCGGAAGGCGAGCCGTCCCAGTTTGTAAAGGAATGTGGCCACGGAGGATGTACTCCCGGTCGGGTCGTTGAGTGGAAAAGGGCGTGAGGAACCAGCCCGACGACGAGAGCGGCGTGTCAGGTGGAGCGTCGGGGAGAGGGCCGTACGGGAGGAGCGGGGACGTCAGACGCCGAGGGCGGGGAACACCACGGATTCGACGTAATCGGTGAGGAACGCCTGGTCGACGGGGTGGTGGTCGACCAGCTCCCGAGCGGCGAACGCGCCGATCATCATGTGGGGCACGTAGGGAAGCGCCGGATTGTCCGCACGCACTTCCCCTCTGTCCACGGCTCGCTGGAGCAGCGTCCCGAGGCCGGTCATCTCCGGCTCGATCAGCAGTTCCCGCAGCGCCTGGAACAGATCGGGGTTGTTGTGGATGGCATGGGTCAGACCCCGCAGCAGCGCGGAGTTCTTCTCCATCTGGCAGTCGTCCGTACGCGCCATCACGGCGAGGAAGTCACCGCGGAGCGATCCGGTGTCGACATCGGCGAGGTGCACCGGCTTGTCGTTGCGGAGCGCCTTGACGACCAGCTCGGGCTTGCTCCCCCACTGGCGGTAGAGGGTGGCCTTGCTGGAACGGGTGCGGGAGGCGATGGCGTCCATGGTCAGGGCTTCGTAGCCGACCTCGCCGAGCAGGTCGAGCACGGCGGTGTACAGCTCGCTCTCGCGTTCCGGCGTGAGCCTGCTGCCTGCCATGTGCCGGCCTCCTCCCTGTGTGCCTGTTGGATCGTACGTCAGTCGATGATCAACCCGGCGAACGAAACTGTTTCGTACACATGGAAGGTAACTCCCCCCGCCTGGCGAAACGAAACAGTTTCGCTTGTGTGCTGCACCACAAGTTGCCGCGGGTCCCTCGCGCGGAAAGCATTGGAGGGTGAGTGACGATGCCGCGTATCTCCGCTTCCCGCACCTCCACGAGGACTTGCTCTGCTTCGCGGCGGAGGACGACCTCTGGGTCGCCCCTCTGGCCCCGGAGGGGCAGAAACCCGGCCGGGCGTGGCGGCTGACCGTCGACCGGACGAGGGTCAGCCATCCCCGCTTCTCCCCCGACGGCAGCCGTATCGCCTACACGACCTGGCGCACGCTCGATCCGGAGATCCACCTCGCCCCCGTGGACGGCGGGCCCGCCCGCAGACTCACGTACTGGGGTTCGACCGACGCCCGTGTCTGCGGCTGGAGCCCCGACCCGGGGGACGATTCCTGCCAGATCCTCGCGGTGTCCTCGCACGCCCAGCCCTTCTCGTACTTCTCATGGGCCTACAGCGTCCCCACCGACGGCAGCCCGGGCGGCAGACTCCCGTGGGGGCCGGTCTCCGACATCGCGGTCGCCGACGTGGACGGCGAGCGGCGCACGCTGCTGCTCACCGGCAAGCCCCCGCACGAGCCGGCGGCGTGGAAGCGGTACCGGGGCGGCGCGACGGGCCGGCTGTGGCTGCACGGCGAGCGGCTCCTGCCCGACATCGGCGGGCATCTGGACGCGCCCATGTTCGTCGGGCGCCGCATCGCGTTCCTGTCCGACCACGAGGGCGTCGGCAACCTGTACTCCTGCCTGATGGACGGCACCGATCTGCGCCGTCACACCGACCACGACGCCTTCTACGCCCGGCACGCCTCCAGCGACGGCCGCCGCGTCGTCTACCAGTGCGCGGGCGACCTGTGGCTGGCCGAGGACCTGGAGTCGCCGGACGCGGTCCCGCGCAAGCTGGAGGTACGGCTCGGCGGTCCGCGGACGGGGCGGCGGCCGTACCAGGTGTCCGCGGCCGCCCACGTCGACGCACTGTCCGTGGACGAGACGGGCCGGGCTAGCGCCGTCTCCGTGCGCGGCAGCCTGTACTGGCTCACTCACCGCGACGGCCCGGCCCGCACCATCGCCGACACCCCGGGGGTACGCACCCGGCTGCCCGAGATGCTCGGCAGCAGCGGCCAGGTCGCGTACGTCACCGACGCCGAGGGCGACGACGCCGTCGAGATCGGTTCGCTCCCCAGGGCGACCGGCGACCGTCCGCCCCGACGGCTCGCCGCCGGGCGCCTGGGCAGGGTCCTGGAGCTCATCGCGGACCCGGAGGGCGAGCGGCTGGCCATCGCCTCGAACGACGGCAGACTCCTCCTGCTGGGCACCGCGGACGACTCCGCGGAGCCTGCCGAACCGGAGGAACGACCACGCCTGCGGCTGGCCGAAGGGCCCGTGAAGATCGCGACGGCCGGGGACACCGAGGAGAGCGGGACGGCGGAGGGGGCCGGGGGCCCCAGGACGGCCGAGGACGTCGAAGGGGACCTCACCGAGCTCATCAGGTCCGTCAACGGACCCGTGCGCGACCTCGCCTTCTCCCCCGACGGCAACTGGCTGACCTGGTCGCACCCCGGCGTCGGCCGCTCGCTGCGGCAGATCAAACTGGCACGGATCACGGGCCCCGGCGCCCCGGTGATAGTGGATGTCACCAACGGCCGCTTCGAGGACGAGAACCCCGTCTTCACCGGCGACGGCCGCTACCTCGCCTTCCTCTCGTGGCGTGGGTTCGACCCGGTGTACGACGTCCACACCGGCGACCTCTCCTTCCCCCTGGGCTGCCGCCCCTATCTGGTCCCGCTCTCGTCGGCCACCCCCTCGCCCTTCGCCCTGCTGCCCGACGGCCGGCCGGCGGCCGGCGGCCTGGACCCGGTGGACATCGCGGAGGGCCCGGTCGAAGGGCCGACGGTCACCGTGGAGTTCGAGGGCCTGGAGAGCAGGGTGACCCCGTTCCCCGTCGCCGCGTCGAAGTACTCGGCGCTGGAGCCCGTGAGCGGCGGCGGCCTCGTCTGGCTGCGCTGGCCGATCTCCGGCGCTCTGGGCGAGACCTTCGCCAATCCGTCCGACATGTCGGGCCGCCCCACGCTGGAGCACTTCAACATCGCCAAGGCCCGCAAGACCGAACTCGTGGGCCACCTCGACTGGTTCGCGGTCAGCGGGGACGCGTCACGGCTGGTCGTCATGGACGACGGCGAACTGCGGGCCGTGCCGTCCAACGAGCCCGGGGACAACGACTCGACGGTCTTCATCGACCTGCGCCGCATCCTGCACGAGGTGGACCCGGCGGCGGAGTGGCGCCAGGCCTACGGCGAGGCGGGGCGGCTCACCCGGGCCTACTTCTGGGAACCGGACATGTGCGGCATCGACTGGGACGGCGTACTGGACCAGTACCGCCCCCTGGTCGAGCGGGTCGCCTCCCCCGACGAGTTCGCCGATCTGCTGCGCGAGGTCCTCGGCGAGCTGGGCACCTCGCACGCGTACGTCTCGCCCGCCCGCCGCAACGAGGGCCCGCCGCACTACCAGCGGGCGATCGGGCTGCTGGGCGCCAACCTCGCGTGCCGGGACGGTGACTGGACGGTGCTGCGGATCCTGCCCGGCGACTCGTCCGACTCCAAGGCGCGTTCACCGCTCGCCGGTACGGGCATCCGGGAGGGCTTCGTCATCACCCACGTCGACGGCAGGCCGGTCGATCCCGTTGCCGGTCCATACCCCCTGCTCACGGCGGCGGGCGGCACGACGGTGGAGCTGACGTTCCGCCCGCCCGGCGGCGAGTGCGGCGGGCGGTCCCGCCGCATCGCGATCGTCCCCCTCGTCGACGAACGCCCCCTGCGCTACCAGGACTGGGTGGCCAAGCGGCGTGAGGTCGTACGGGACCTGAGTCACGGCAGGTGCGGGTACCTGCACATCCCCGACCTGGGCGGATCGGGCTGGGCCCAGTTCAACCGCGACCTGCGGCTCGAGGTCTCGCGCCCGGCCCTGATCGTGGACGTCCGGGGCAACGCGGGCGGCAACATCAGCGAGCTGGTCCTGGAGAAGCTCACCCGCACGATCCTCGGCTGGGACCTGACCCGCAACGCCCAGGCCGTGTCGTACGCCTCCAACGCCCCCCGGGGGCCTGTCGTGGCCCTCGCCGACGAGGCGACGTCCTCCGACGGAGACATGATCACGGCCGCGTTCCGCCTGCTGAAGCTGGGGCCGGTGGTCGGTCAGCGCACGTGGGGCGGTGTGGTCGGCATGACCGGACGCCACCGGCTCGGTGACGGCACGGTGATCACGGTGCCCATGAACGCGGCCTGGTTCGACACGTACGGCTGGTCCGTCGAGAACTACGGCGTCGAGCCCGACCTGGAGGCCCTGCGTACCCCGCTGGACTGGGCCGAGGGGCGCCACGCGGTACTCGACGACGCGGTCAGGGTGGCCCTTGACCTGCTGGCCGCGCACCCGGCGGCCACACCGCCCACCTACAGCTCCGTCCCGGACCTGCGCCGGCCGCCGCTCCCTCCGAGGTGACGCGGGCCGGCCGCCCGGCCGGAGACGCACAGGCCAGGCAGTCCCGACGCCACCGTGGCCACGAGAACGGGCCCCGTACGCACGAGAAGGGGTGCACCCGGCACCCGGGTGCACCCCAACCAACCGCAGACGCTCAGTGGCGTCGGCCGTCAGCGCCCAGAACGCTCACGCGCCTGGTCCGCCGCGTCCTGCGCGCGGTCCCCGGCGCCGGGCCGACGGCCCTTCGCCTGGTCCGCGGCGCGGCCCGGGGCGTTGGACGAGCGCTCGCGCGCCTCGTCACGCTTGCCGTTGCCGGCCTTCTGCTGCTTGGCCTGGTCGGCGAGCTCCTGGGCCTTGTCCTTGAACTGGTCTGCGATGCCCATGCTGTTCACTCCTATGTGGGTGCGTGGGTTTGACCCCGGTGGGGCCTCGCTCAGACTTACACACCCGGACATTCATCGCATTTCGATCATCATCGCCGTGCTCGGGCCTGCTGATCCGCCTCTCCGCCGGCCCCGACGAGCCCCTTGCCCACACCGTCGAGACGAGGCCCGAACCGCTTCATCTCGCGCTGCCCGACCGTCCCTATGAGCGTCGGGAGGTAGCCGCGGACCGACTGCATGCCGCGCAGCCACCACTGGGCGTACACGTGCGCGGAGCGCCGCTCGATCCCGGCGACGATCCGGTCGGCGGCGGGGCCCAGCGGATACGTACGGTTCGTCGGCCACGGCAGCCGCTGCCTCAACTCCCGCATGACGTCGTCCTCGTCAGCGCCGCGCACCATGTCCGTGTCGGTCCAGGACAGGTAGCCGACCCCGACCTTGACGCCCCGGTGACCGACCTCTCCGCGCAGGCAGTGGGCGAACGCCTCCACACCCGACTTGGACGCGCAGTACGCGCTCATCATCGGCGCCGGGGTGATCGCGGCCAGCGACGCTATCTGGAGGAAGTATCCGCGGCTCTCCATGAGCACGGGCAGGAACGCCCGCGCCGTCACCGCACTTCCTATGAGGTTCACCTCCACGACCCGGCGCCACGCCTCCGGGTCCGAGTCCACGAGCGGCCCGCCGCTGGCGACACCTGCGTTGGCGACGACGATGTCGACCTTGCCGAAGCGCTCCTTGACCTCGGCGGCGACCTGGCTCATCGCCACGTGGTCGGTGACGTCCGCGAACCAGTGACCGCTCTCCGAGTGCAGCCGCTCCGAGACCTTCTTCAGCTCGTCCGGCTCCAGACCGACCAGAGCCAGAGTGGCACCGCGCGCCGAGAGTTTGCGCGCCAGCAGCTCACCCACCCCGCGTGCCGCACCCGTGACGACGACCACCTGTCCTTCGAGACTCCGCCTGCCGCTCATGCGACCTCCTCCTCGCTCACGGCTGCCGCCGCGTTGCCCGCACCTTCCACAGTGACGTACGCGGCCACCAGCTCGCGGAGCTTCGCCGTGACCGCCTCGGGTGCCTCCATCGGCGTCATGTGACCCATACCCGTCAGCACCGTGAGCCCGAGGCTGTGCGGCAGCGCCACCTCGATGGCCCGCGCGTGCACGGGCGGTGTCAGCCGGTCCTCGGCGCCCGCGATCACCGCGGTCGGCAGCACCAACTCCCGTACGCCCGCTTCGAGATCCAGCTCCGCGAGCACGTGACCCCAGGCGACCCGCACCTTGCGCGGACACGCATGCACGATCCTGGCACAGGCATCGACGCGTTCCGGGGCCGAACCGCGCCCCATCGTGGCGTACTTGAGGATCACCTTCGAGACGGCGGTGACCGGCCCGAGCGGGGCGCGTGCGGCCAGGACCCCTGCGGTGATCCGGGTGCGGAGCGCCCCCGCCCGCATCGGCAGCACCAGCGACTCGGCGGTCAGCCGCGAGCTCCCGGTGCTGCACAGCAGGACGGCCGCACCGTGCTCGCGGACCGCTGCCCGGCCGCCGGCGGCCATCAGCGTCATACCCCCCATGGAGTGCCCGCCGAGCACCGCCTTCTGCCCGGGCGCGAGGGTGGCCCCCAGTACCGCCTCCAGGTCGTCGGCCAGCGCGTTCGTGCTGTAGCCGTCGGCCACGGGCGCCGGGGTACGGCCGTGCCCACGCTGGTCGTAGACGACGACGCGGTGGTCCACCGACAGGTCACGCACCTGCGCGTCCCAGAAGCGGGTGTTGCAGGTCCAGCCGTGCGCCAGGACCACGGCGGGGGCTCCGTCGGGTCCGTGCACCTCGACGTTGATCCGCGCACCGTCGGCGGAGACGACGGTCAGTTCGCGTACGGGTACGGGCGGCGCCTCAGCCTGGGTCCTCGTCCTCGTCCGGCTCATCGTGCTGCCTCCTCGGTCACGGCGTGCGCCGCGGAGTGGGTGTGTGGTTTCCGGACGACTTCGTACTCGCCCAGGTCGACCGAGCGCGTCGCCCGGCGGAATTCGGCCGTGGTACCCGGCCAGACCGTGGTGTTGCGGCCCGCGGAGTCCAGGTACCAACTGGTGCAGCCACCGGTGTTCCAGACGGTGCGCTTCATCCGGTCCTGGACCCGGCGGTTCCACGAACCGACTGCGGAGGGGCGCGCGTCGAGGGCCGCGCGCCCGCCCAGGACGTCCAGCTGGCGCATGTAGTCGGCCATGTAGTTCAGCTGGGACTCGATCATGAGGATCATGGATGAGTTCCCCAGGCCCGTGTTGGGGCCGATGATCGTCATCCAGTTGGGGAAGCCCGCCGCGGTCGCGCCGCGCAGCGCCTGCATCCCGCCCTTCCACGCCTCGGCGAGCGTGATCCCGTCGGCGCCGACCACGCGCTCGGCGATCGGCATGTCCGTGACATGGAACCCGGTGCCGAGGATGATCACGTCGGCCTCGGTCTCCGTACCGTCCGCGGCGACCACGGTGGAACCCCGGACCTCGGTGAGACCGGAGGCGACGACGTCGACGTTCGGCTGCGCGAGCGCCGGGTAGTAGGCGCTGGAGAGCAGGATGCGCTTGCATCCGATGCGGTACGAGGGGGTCAGCTTGGCGCGCAGGGCCGGGTCCTTGATCGCGCGTGCCATGTTGGCCTTGGCCATCGACTCGACGAGACCCAGTTGGTCGGGGTGCTTGGTGAACGCGCCCACCTGCAGCTCCCGGATGCCCCAGAGCAGTCCGCGGCGGGCGGTGCCCGTGAAGGGGAGTGCGCGGTGCAGCCACTTCTCGGGACCGCTGATGGCGCGGTCCACGCGCGGCATGACCCAGGGCGGTGTCCGCTGGAAGAGGGTGAGCCGGCCGGCCTTCGGCTGGATCGCCGGGACGATCTGGATGGCCGAGGCGCCGGTGCCGATCACGGCGACGCGCTTGCCACTCAGGTCGTAGTCGTGGTCCCACCGCGCCGAGTGGAAGACCTTGCCGGGGAAGTCGGCGAGGCCCGGGATGTCCGGCAGCTTCGGGTCGGAGAGCGGGCCGGTGGCGGAGACGACGGCGTCGGCGGTGACGGTGGAGCCGTCGGCGCTCTCGATCGTCCAGTGCAGTTCGTCGTTGTCCCAGCGCATGACGGTGACTTCACGGTTGAGCCTGATGTGCGGGCGCAGTCCGAAGGTGTCGGCCACGTGCTCCAGGTAGGCGCGGATGTGCTCCTGCCCGGAGAAGGTGCGCGGCCAGTCCGGGTTCGGCGCGAAGGAGAAGGAGTACAGGTGGGACGGTACGTCGCAGGCACAGCCCGGGTAGCTGTTGTCACGCCAGGTGCCGCCGACGGAACCGGCCCGCTCGAGGACCAGGAAGTCGGTGATGCCCTCGCGACGGAGCCGGACCGCGGCCCCGAGGCCCCCGAATCCGGATCCGATCACCGCCACTCGTACGTGCTCGTGCTCGGCCATGCTGCCGCCTCCCCGCGGTACGTGACACGACTCTGCCAGCAATCACTGGCACTGTTGGGAGGGTAGAGCAGCCCCGTACTGATGGGTAGGGGTCGGGGCAAGGAAAGTTACCGGCGGTACAACATAGGGTGCGGGTGTGGCTGAAGGACGCGAGCACCGCGAGTACCGCATGGAGGAGCTGGCCAGGGAGGCCGGCATCACCGTGCGCACCCTGCGCTTCTACCGGGAGCGCGGCCTGATCCAGCCGCCCCGCCGCGAGGGCCGCATCGCCTGGTACGACGACCACCACCTGGCCCGGCTGCGCACGATCACCGGCCTGCTGGAGCGCGGCCACACCCTCAACGGCATCGCCGACCTGGCTGCCACCTTCGACAGCGGCCGGGACGTCGCCGAGGTGCTGGGCCTGGGCGAGCCGACCGAGGAGACCCCGGTCCGGCTCACGCCCGAGCAGCTCGCCGACTACTTCCTGGACCAGGCCACCGCGGAGAACCTGGCCGGGGCGCTGGAACTGGGCTATCTGGCCACCGACGGCGACGAGATCGTGCACATCAGCCGCCGCCTGCTGGACGCGTCGGCGGAACTCGTCCGGGCGGGGGTCCCGCTCTCCGCCGTGCTCTCCTCGGGCCGCCTGGTCCGCGAGCACGCCGACGCCCTGGCCGACCTGTTCGTCCGCGTCCTGCGCACCCACACCGCGCAGTCCGAGCCGGAGCAGCTGCGCACGCTGGCCCAGGCGGTGGTGGACGCGGAGCTCTCGATGGCCCTGGACCGCCGCCTGCGCGACGACGGCTGACAGGCGCCCCGAGGGCCCGACTCCTACCGCTCGTAGGTGACGGTCACGGGCGCGTGGTCGCTCCACCGCTCACCGTGGGTGGCGGCCCGCTCCACCCACGCCTTGACCGCGCGGCCGGCGAGACCCGGGGTCACCACCTGGTAGTCGATCCGCCAGCCCGTGTCGTTGTCGAAGGCCCGGCCGCGGTAGGACCACCACGAATAGGGCCCCTCCTCGTCCGGATGCAGGGCGCGGACCACGTCCACGTACCCGGCCTCGTCGAACACCCGGGTCAGCCACTCCCGCTCCTCGGGGAGGAAGCCGGAGCTCTTCCGGTTGGCCTTCCAGTTCTTGAGGTCGGCCTCCTGGTGGGCGATGTTCCAGTCGCCACACACCACCACCTCTCGCCCCTCGGCGGCCGCACGCTCCCGGAGCCCCTGGAGGTAAGGCAGGAAGGCGGCCATGAAGCGCTCCTTCTCCTCCTGCTTCTCCGTGCCGACCTCGCCGGACGGCAGGTACAGGCTCGCGACCGTCACGCCCGGGACGTCCACCTCGACGTACCGCCCGCTCGCGTCGAACTCCTCCGCGCCCGGCACGCCGAAGCCACCGAAGCCGGTCTGAACACGCTCCGGCGCGTGCCGCGTCAGGACCGAGACACCCGCGCGCCCCTTGGCGGCGGCCGGGGCGTGCACGACGTGCCAGCCCTCGGGCTCACGCACCTCTTCGGGCAGCTGCTGAGCCTCCGCCCGGACTTCCTGGAGGCAGACCACATCGGCCTCGGTCCGCGCCAGCCACTCGACGAAGCCCTTCTTGGCGGCGGCACGGAGCCCGTTGACATTCACGGAGGTAACAGTCAGCATCCGGATACAGTACCTACATCCCCTAGTGCATAGCTGTACCATGACTCGCATGATTATCCAGTCGCGGCCATTCGACCACCCGGACGCCGTCAAACTCAACGCCCAGGTGCAGCTCGAATACGCCGCGCGCTACGGCGACGGGGGCGATGTCACGCCGCTCGAACCCACCATGTTCGACCCGCCCAGAGGTCTGTACCTGCTCGCCTACGACGAGCGGAGCCGCCCCGTCGCCACGGGCGGCTGGCGCAGCCAGGAGCGCAACGCCGAGGGCTACTCCGACGGTGACGCCGAGATCAAGCGGATGTTCGTGATCCCCGAGGGGCGCGGGCTCGGCCTGGCCCGTCGCATCCTCGCCGCGCTGGAGGCCGACGCACGGGCGGCCGGCCGCACACGCATGGTCCTGGAGACCGGCGACCAGCAGCCCGAGGCCATCGCGCTGTACACGTCGAGCGGCTACACACCCTGCGCCAAGTTCGGCCACTACCGCACGTACGACAGCAGTATCTGCATGGCCAAGCCGCTGACCGGCCCCTCCTGGGCCCCCTACGGAACGCGCGCGACCCCCACGTAGAACCCGCTCCGCTCGTACACCGGGGCGGGTCCCTCCCGGTACCACTCGGGCGCCGTGACCAGACCGGGCTCCACGAGCTCCAGCCCCTCGAAGAACGGCTCGACCTCCTCACGCGTACGCATCCTGAGCGCGATGGCACCCTTCCTGTACGCCGACTCGGTCTCCTGCTTCAGCTCCGGGTGCTGATCGGCGGTGCCGTGCGAGAGGACCAGGAAACTCCCGCTGGGCAGCGCCCCGGCCAGCGTGCTGGTGATGCCGTACGGATCGTGGTCGTCGGGCAGGAAGTGCATCAGTGCGATCAGTGACAGCGCGATCGGCCGCCCGAAGTCCAGCAACTTCGCGGCGCTTTCGAGAATGGCCTCGGGCTCGCGCACATCCGCGTGGATGTAGTCCGTCGCACCCTCGGGACTGCTCACCAGGAGCGCCTCCGCGTGGCGCAGCACGATGGGGTCGTTGTCCGCGTAGATCACGCGGGACTGCGGCGTGACGGCCTGGACGATCTGGTGGAGGTTCGGCGCGGTGGGAATGCCGGTACCGATGTCCAGGAACTGGTCGACGCCCTGCCCCGCCAGCCAGGCGGACGCCCGGTGCATGAACGCCCGGTTCCGTCCCGCGTTGGCCCGCGCCTCGGCCGGGAGCCTCTCACCGACCGCCTGATCGACCGGGTAGTTGTCCTTACCGCCCAGCAACCAGTCGTAGACGCGCGCAGGATGAGGCTTGCTGGTGTCGATGCGGGAGCTGGGTATACCGGCTGTCACAGAACGCTCCTCCGTACGGAACCACGAACAGGCATCCCCGCACCGGACCTGCGCGATCCCCAACAGCGTTCACCGCAGGGGAGGTTGGGCGAGGGTGCCCCAGGTTACCGGGTGACAGCCCCGGCGGAATCCGCACCTCCGCTGCACGGTCGTCCGCCCCGGCTCCGGCGCCTCAGGCGCGCCACTTGTCGCGGAGGAGCCAGGTCATCCGCTCTCCCAGGTGGTGACGCCACAGCCACCACGGCAGGCGCCGGTGCGAGACGTAACCCCACAGGTCGTCGTCGGCCTCGTTGCCCCGGGGATGCGACCGCAGGAGTTCCAGACAGCGACGGTCCACGGTCGAGTGCAGCCGGGCGACATGGGCCAGCGCGACACGGCCCTGGTGGCGCAACTCGTCACCGCCCGACTCCAGCGCCCGGGCGACCCTGGGCAGGATGGCCTCCGCGTCCGGGTGGTTGAGTGCCAGGCCGATCACGGCCACCCCCACGAGTTCCTCGGCCCGGTCGAACGCGGCGTCGACCTCTTCAGGCCGGTCGGTCCCCAGCAGGGCCGAGCCGCTCTGCCAGTTCATGCCGTGCCCCGAGGCGGCACGGCCGACCAGAAACTCGTCTCGCCCGGCGGCCAGCAGGCGGCGGCCCGCACCCTCCGGATCGAGCGCCGAGGGGGCCACGTCCGCGTCCCCCCTCGCCGCCAGTTCTGCGAGCAGCCGGGCACGTTCCTCCCCGGAACGCGAACAGGCCCAGCTCAAGGCCAGGTACGCCCACACCCGACCGGCATCCGCATCCTCGTCCGAGAGCCGCTGGCACAGGACGGCGAGTTCAGGCGCGGACGGTTCCGTCCCCGCGACCTCGTCGAAATCCCCCGCACGCTCCCGCAGGTCGCACCGCCGGAGAAAAGCGAGCCGTACCGCGTCCTCCACGGTGAGCAGACCGGACACGCATCCGCGCCCGACCTCCGCGGGCTCCAGCGCCACGGCGAACCGCACGAACTCGGCGGGGATACGGAAGGGCGCGGCATCGGGTTCCTCGGGCATACCGGCCGACCCTACCCAGCAGCCCGATCCGGCCTGCCGAAGGGAGCACCTCTCCGCAACGGCGGCCCCGGGCAATTGCCCGAAACGACGAGATCCCGTCCGATCGAAACGATCGGACGGGATCTCGTGTGTGCGGTGGACCTGTGGGGATTTGAACCCCAGACCCCCTCGATGCGAACGAGGTGCGCTACCAGACTGCGCCACAGGCCCTTGCAACGAGTGAAACTCTAGCACCCCGGACGGGGTGCTCGGAAATCCGTATCCCGGCAGGTCACCGAGTCGGACGCCCGGCCATCACTCGTTGGCGGCGCGGGGCCGCTCGCCCTCGTCGTACTGGTCGAAGAGCGGGGTGCGGCCCCTGTCCCGGGTGCGCCGAGGCTGGCCGGGCCTGCGGCGCGGACGCGCCTCGGCTTCGGGTTCGGCGGCGTCCGGGCGGCTCGGCTCGGCCTGGCTGGAACGGGCAGCGCTCCAGGTCTCCGGGTCGCCGACCTCCACCCCGCCCGTGGCGCGCGGGGCGACGGGGGCGGTGACGTAGGTGGGCAGCGGGACCGGGACGGGTTCCCAGCTGTCACCCTGAGCCGGGCCGCGCTCGCGCTGCTGGTCGACCCACTCCGCGTGGTCCGTCTGCTCGACGAGGGCGCGGCGGCCCGCCTCCTGCGGGGAGACGGTGGGAGCGGGTGCGGGCGCTTCGGGCTCCTCGTCCGGCTCGGCGGGAGCCGACGCCGCGGGCTGGTGCCTGCGGGGGCGGTTCTCGCGCAGCCGTTGAGCGGCGACCTCGGCACGACGCTGGTCCATGGTGAAGACGAACCGCCGGCGTTCCCGGGCCCGCAGATGCACGATGTACGTGCTCAGCAGCACGGCCGGTACGGCGGGCGCCCACAGGAAGCGGAGCCCGCCCACGGCCGCGACGACCGCGCCGAGCGTGAAGGCCATGAAGAGCATCGTGGTCGTGCGTCGCCGGCGCGCCAGCACCTGCGAGCGCTGACGCCGCTCACGCTCCGATTCCGCGCCGGAGGGGCGCCGCCGCCGGACCTGCGCCGGAGGGCGGTCGTGCTCGGTGCGTTCGGGTGCCGGGTCGCGCAACCGGGCTTCCGTATGTTCCGGGGGCGCGGAAAAGGCCCGGACGTCGACGGACTCCATACGGTCCGTGACGGCATCCGGGTCCACGTCGCCAGGCGCCTCCTCGGCCCCGCGCTCCCGCAGCTCCCTGGCATAACGGCGCTCCATGGCCGCGCGTCCGGACAGCAGCCGGATGGCGGTGCTGAAGCGCTCCGTGGGACGGGCTTCGTTGAGCTCGTCCTGCCTGCGGAGCCACATCGGTACCAAGTAGGCGGCCCAGGCCCCGACGATGACTGCGTAGATGAGGCCGCTGCTGCTCACGCTCACACCGTAGAGGGGTTTGCACGGCAGCATCCGCCAATTGGCCCGGTGTGTCGCACGATCAGGCTCATATGACGGACTTTTTTTGCGATTCTTCGGACCGACACTCGACGGCAGTCGGGTCGATTACCGTCACACGCTGATCAAATTCGAACACTTATTTCATTTCACCCCGGGGTGTGCGGCGCGTCCCCCGGTGTGCGCGGTGTACCCGGCCGCACCCTGCGCCAACGCCGCAGGAGCCCGTCGGGCACCTCCTCGGCGGTGAGGGCGAAGATCAGATGGTCCCGCCACGCGCCGTCGATGTGGAGATAGCGCGGGCGCAGTCCTTCCGAGCGGAATCCCAGTTTCTCCACGACTCTTCTGCTGGGCGCGTTCTCGGGCCGAATGCACACCTCGATCCGGTGCAGTCCGACCGTGCGGAAACAGTGGTCGACCGCGAGCGCGACCGCGGTCGGCATGACGCCGCGTCCTGCCACGCTCCGGTCGACCCAGTAGCCGACGTGGCCCGAGCACATCGAGCCCCAGGTGATGCCGGCCACCGTCAACTGCCCTACGAGGCGGCCCTCGTACTCGATCGCGAACGGCAGCATCCGGCCGGCGTTCGCCTCGGTGCGCAGGTGACGGATCATCTGACGGTAGGTGGGGCGCCGGGCCACCGGGCCGCCGGGGGCGGGCGGCGGGACGGTCGCTTCCCAGGGGCGCAGCCAGTCGCGGTTGCGCCGGTTCACCTCGCGCCAGGCGCTCTGGTCGCGCAGCTTTATCGGGCGGAGGGTGACGGCGCCGTCGGTCAGGATCACCGGCCAGGTCCGGACGTTCAGCTCGGGCTCCCGAGTCGGGGGTGATCGCCGCCGCGCAACTGGTCGACGGCATGCACCAGGAGCCTGCCCAGGACGGCGATCCCGTCGCGGACACCCCCGGTCGAGCCGGGCAGGTTCACGATCAGGGTGCCGTCCGCGATGCCGGCCAGCCCCCGGGAAAGCGCGGCGGTCGGGACCTTGTCCCGGCCCTCGGCCCGGATGGCCTCGGCGATGCCGGGGACCTCCCGGTCGATGACGCAGCGGGTGGCCTCGGGGGTGCGGTCGGTGGGCGAGATGCCGGTGCCGCCCGTGGTCACGATCACGTCGTAGCCCGCGGCCACGCCGGCGCGCAGGGCGGCCTCCACGGGATCCCCGTCGGGAACGACCTGCGGACCGTCGACCGCGAATCCGAGACCGGCGAGGCCCTCGGCGACGAGAGGGCCGCCCTTGTCGGCGTAGACACCGGCGGACGCGCGGTTGGAGGCGGTCACGACGAGCGCGCGGTAGGTGCGGGTGTCCGCCCCACTGCCGGGGGCGGTCATGCGTCCTTCCCCTCCGGTACAGGGCGCCGGTAGTCCCCGGACTTGCCCCCCGACTTCGCCTCGACCCGGACGTCCGTGATCACCGCGTTCTTGTCGACCGCCTTGATCATGTCGATCACGGTGAGCGCGGCGACCGACACGGCGGTCAGCGCCTCCATCTCGACGCCCGTACGGTCCGTCGTCTTCACGGTCGCCAGGATCTCCACCGCGTCGTCGGCGACGGTGAGGTCGACCTTGACGCCGGAGACCGCGAGCGGATGACACAGCGGGATCAGGTCCGGGGTGCGCTTCGCGCCCATGATCCCTGCGATCCGTGCGGTGGCGAGCGCGTCGCCCTTGGGGACGCCCTCGCCCCTGAGGAGTTCGACGACACGGGACGACACGAGGACCCGGCCGCTCGCGCGGGCGACGCGTGCCGTCACGTCCTTCTGCGACACGTCGACCATGCGGGCCGCGCCCGCCTCGTCGATGTGCGTCAGGCTGTTCTGCGTACTCAACTCACTCCGCCTAGCGGTAGGGCGCCGGTTGCCCGCCTGCCCCGCGTCAAGCCGCGGGGCGGGGGTCCGGGGGGCTTCCCCCGGTAAGGCACAGCGCCAGATACCGTACCGCCACCGCGCGCATGTCAGCGGAGGAGGATCACCTCGGTCTCCGCGCCGGGCTCGGCGGAGGTGACGTCCTCGGGCAGCACGATCAGCGAGTCCGCCTGCGCCAGCGCCGCGATCAGATGCGATCCGGCCCCTCCGACGGGCGTGACGGTGCCCGCCTGCGCGTCGTAGGACCCGCGCAGGAACTGCCGCTTGCCGGCCGGTGAGGAGAGCGCCTTGTCGGTACTGAGGACGGCCCGGACCTTCGGCCGGTGCACGTCCTCCAGGCCCATCAGCGTCAGGATCGCCGGGCGGACGAAGAGCTCGAAGGAGACGTACGAGGACACCGGATTGCCGGGCAGCGCCAGCAGCGGCGTGTGGTCGGGGCCGATGGAGCCGAAACCCTGGGGCTTGCCCGGCTGCATGGCGAGCTTGCGGAAGTCGATGCCCCCGCCGGCCTCGTCCTCGTCGCCCACCGAGGACAGGGCCTCCTTGACCACGTCGTACGCGCCGACGCTGACGCCACCCGTGGTGACGACGATGTCGGCGCGGATCAGCTGGTCCTCGATCGTGGCCCGCAGCGTCTCCGCGTCGTCGGCCACCGCGGGCACGCGATAGGCGATGGCGCCCGCGTCCCGGGCCGCCGCCGTCAGCGCGAAGCTGTTGGAGTCGTAGATGCGGCCGCCGGTCAGCTCCTCGCCCGGCTGTGCCAGCTCACTGCCGGTGGAGAGCACGACGACCCGGGGGCGGGGCCTCACACGCACCGTCGAACGGCCGATCGCGGCGAGCAGCCCGATCTGCGGCGGTCCGACGACCGAGCCCGCACGCAGCGCCAGGTCACCGGGGCGCACGTCGCTGCCCTTGGCCCTGACGTGGGCCCGCGGCTTGACCGGCCGGTGGACCCGGACCTCTCCGCTCGCGCCCTCGGGTGCGTCGCTGTGGGCGCGCATTGCTTCTGCGGGGCCGCCGCCGGTGCCGCCGTCCGTCCACTCGACCGGGACGACCGCCTCGGCACCGGCCGGCAGCGGGGCGCCGGTCATGATGCGGGCGGCCTCGCCGGGGCCGACGGACCGGCCGTCGGCCAGCCCTCCGTCGCCCGCGGCGACATCACCGATGACCGTGAGGACCGCCGGGAACTCCTCGCTGGCGCCCTCGACATCGGAGATCCGGACGGCATACCCGTCCATCGAGCTGTTGTCGAAGGGCGGCAGGGCCACCTCCACCACGACGTCCTCGACCAGGACACAGCCCTGCGCGTCGGGCAGTTGCAGCTCGATGGGTTCGAGCGGCCTCACCGCGGCGAGGATGTCGTCCAGGTGCTCGTCCACCGACCAGATCGTGCTGCTCACAAGCTGTTACAACTCCTCCGTGACGTAACTGCGCAGCCAGGACCGGAAGTCCGGCCCCAGGTCCTCACGTTCGCACGCGAGTCTGACAATGGCACGCAGATAGTCGCCGCGGTCGCCGGTGTCGTAGCGGCGGCCCTTGAAGACGACGCCGTGCACCGGGCCCCCGACCTTCTCGTCCTCGGCCAGCAGCTGGAGCGCGTCGGTGAGCTGGATCTCGCCGCCGCGGCCGGGCTCGGTGTGGCGCAGTATTCCGAAGATCGCGGGGTCCAGGACGTACCGGCCGATGACGGCGAGGTTGCTGGGCGCCTCGGCGGGGTCGGGCTTCTCCACCAGCCCGGTGACGCGAACGACGTCGCCGTCGGTGGTGCCCTCCGTGGCGGCGCAGCCGTACATGTGGATCTGCGACGGCTCGACCTCCATCAGCGCGACGACGCTGCCGCCCTCGCGCTCCTGGACCTCGACCATCCGGGCGAGCAGTGGGTCGCGCGGGTCGATGAGGTCGTCACCGAGCAGGACGGCGAACGGCTGGTCACCGACGTGCGGCGCGGCACAGAGCACGGCGTGGCCGAGGCCGCGGGGGTCGCCCTGGCGCACGTAGTGCATGGTCGCCAGGTCGCTGGACTCCTGGACCCGGGAGAGCCGTTCCGCGTCTCCCTTGCGGGTCAGCGCGGACTCCAGCTCGTAGTTCCGGTCGAAGTGGTCCTCGAGAGGACGCTTGTTACGACCGGTGATCATCAGCACGTCGGAGAGGCCTGCGGCAACGGCCTCCTCGACGACATACTGGATCGCGGGCTTGTCGACGACAGGCAGCATCTCCTTGGGAGTGGCCTTGGTGGCCGGCAGGAACCGGGTGCCGAGACCTGCAGCTGGAATGACAGCTTTGCTGATCCTGGGGTGCGACTGAGTCATGCGAAGCACTTTAACCGGTGCCTATGGGCGGAAGATGAGCATCCGGTTAACTTCGCCCTCATACATACACATTAACGAGCTATGCGAGTACCCGTTGAACCATGACATGTCCCGGAAACCGCCTCTGCGGCAGGAACTGCTCGCCGCGCGCAGGCTGCTGACTGCTGAAGACGTCGGAAACGCCGCTTCGGTTCTCGCCTCGACCGCCGCGGCTCTTCCCGAACTCGCCGACGCGCGGACGGTGGCGGCCTACGTGTCCGTCGGGCGGGAGCCGGGGACCCACGTGCTCCTGGACGTGCTGCGCGCTCGCGGCGTACGCGTCCTACTGCCGGTCCTCATGGCGGACAACGACCTGGACTGGGGCCTCTTCGAGGGCGCCGACCATCTCGTACCCAGCGGCCGGGGGCTCCTGGAGCCTGACGGCCCGCGCCTCGGTCCCCGGGCGGTTCTCGAAGCAGACGCGGTCCTGCTGCCCGGACTCGCCGTCGACGGGCGCGGGATGCGCCTGGGGCGCGGCGGGGGGAGCTACGACCGGGTACTGGCCCGGCTCTCGGCCGCCGGGGCGCATCCCGCCCTGGTGGTCCTTCTCTACGACGACGAGGTGGTCACGCGGGTTCCCGAGGAACCGCACGACCACCCCGTGGACGCCGTGGTCACGCCGGCCGGAGCGCGGCGTTTCGTGCGCTAGGACTTCTTGAGCGTCAGGGTGTCGACGGTCGAACCGTCCACCCCGTCCTTCGTGTAGGACCAGTCGAGCAGTTCCCCGTCGGCCCACTTGTCGGTCTGGTCGGTGTAGTGGGAGCTGAAGGCGTGACCGGAGGCACCGGTCAGGTTGATCCAGCGCGACTTGTCCCAGTCACCCACGTTGACGATCATCCGCATCGACGGCACCCAGATGACGCCGTAGCCGCCCGCCGCGTTCCAGCCGGAGGCGTTGACCGCCGCCTCGCCACCGCCGAGGTTCCAGGGACCGCGGTTGAGGGCCCGCTGCAGAAGGCCGGGGCCCTCCTTTCCGAGCGTCTGGTTGCGCAGCGTCAGCTGGTGCAGCCGGCCCCAGCTCCAGGTGCTGACGTCCTTGCCGAGCTTGGCGGTCAGCTCCCAGCGGGCGTCCTTCATGGCGCGGGCGAAGAGCTCGTCGCGGCTGTCGATCGCCTGCTCGCGCCCCTTGGCCGGGACCTTCCACCAGTCGTTGTCCTGGTCGTGCAGGATGTTCTCGACGACCTCGTACCAGCGGTCGCCCCCGTCCGGCTGCGCCGCGTCCGGGGCGCGCTGACCGCATTCCCGTACGAGCTTGCCCTCGTCATCGACCGGTCCGGATCCGGCGACCGGCTCGACGTAGATGCAGTCGCCCTTGGCCCGCATCTCCTTGGGCAGCTTGTTACCGAAGGCCAGCTTGAGGATGTTGCGCCAGACACCGTTGAAGTACGCGGCCGCCGCGGAGTCCGACTCCTGGGTGTAGTCCCAGCCCTCCAGCAGCTTCTGTGTCTCCCGGACGCTCTCGTCGGAGACCTGGACCTTCAGCAGCTCGGGCACCAGCTCCGCGGCGATGGCACTGTGGTCGTCCATCTGCAGCTGCTGCATGTCGTCGGTCGAGATCTTCCCGCCGTCCTTGATCTTCAACTCGATGAGGTCGTTGATCCGCTGGCTGCGCGCGCCGTAACCCCAGTCCTTGGTGAGCAGGTGGGGGTACTTGTCCTCGTCGATGACGCGCTGGTTCGCGGTGACGATGTAGCCGCGCTTCGGGTTGTACTCGTACGGCAGCTGGTCGAAGGGGATCGGCTTCTTCTCCCAGCCGTAGGCCGACGTCCAGCCGGGGCTGGGGTGCGTACCGTCGTCGCCCTTGAGACGGACCGGGATCTTGCCGGGCGCCTGGTAGCCGATGTTGCCCTTGGTGTCCGCGTAGACGATGTTCTGCGACGGCACCTCGAAGTGGGCGGCAGCCTTGCGGAAGCTCGTGAAGTCCTTGGCCCGGTTGAGCTCGAAGACCGCGTCCATGGAGTGGCCGGGTTCCAGCGCCGTCCACTTCAGGGCGACCGCGTACCCGTCGCCGCGGTCGGGAGCGGAGTTCCCGACGGGGGCCTTCTTGCCGACCTTCTTCAGCTCGTTGCTGCGGTCGGAGAGCAGAGGACCGTTGTTGGTCTCGCGGACGGTGATCTTCCGGCTGCTGCCGCCGGCGACCTTGATGGTCTCCTCGCGGGTGACGAAGGGCTCGGTCTTGCCGTCGTACTGGTAGCCGTCGGCGGAGACCTTCTCCAGGAAGAGGTCGGTGACGTCGGCACCGAGGTTCGTGAAGCCCCAGGCGATGTCCTGGTTGTGGCCGATGATCACGCCGGGCATCCCGGAGAACGTGTAGCCGGCCGTGTCGTACTTGCAGGCCTCCGAGACCTGCCGGCAGTGCAGCCCCATCTGGTACCAGAGCGAGGGCAGCTGCGGCGCCAGGTGAGGGTCGTTCGCCAGCAGCGGGTTTCCGGTCGCCGTGTGCGTGCCGGAGACGACCCAGGAGTTCGATCCGATGCCGTTGCCGTTCGGTCCGAGCAGTGCCGGGATCTCGTCCAGGGTGTCGGACAGCGCGGAGAGCTGGGTGTTCACGCCCTCGGTCGCGCCCTCGACCGTCTGCGAACCGATGTCGCCCGACGGTTCGGCGTCAGGGTTGAACTTCCCGGTGACCGGGTCGATCGCGCCCTTGTCGACGATCGACTCGTGATCCTTCGGATAGGCGGGATAGAGGTCCTTGATCTCCTTGTCGCTGAGCCTGCTGGTCATCAGCGAACGGTCGATCTCGTCCTGCATGTTCCCGCGCAGGTCCCAGGCCATCGCCTTCAGCCAGGCGACCGAGTCGACCGGGGTCCACTCGGTGGGCTTGTAGTCGTTGGTCAGCCCGAGCGCGGCGTACTCGACGGAGATGTCCTTGCCGTCCTTGCCCGCCAGGTACGCGTTCACCCCGTCCGCGTAGGCCTGGAGGTTCTTCTTCGTGTCCTCGTCCAGGACCGTGTCGTACTCCTCCTGCGCGACCTTGCGCCACCCCAGCGTGCGCAGGAAGGAGTCGGTCTCGACCTGCCCGGAGCCGAACATCTCCGAGAGGCGCCCCGAGGTCATGTGGCGGCGTACGTCCATCTCCCAGAAGCGGTCCTGGGCCTGGACGAAGCCCTGCGCGCGGAAGAGGTCGCTGTCGGTGTCCGCGTAGATCTGCGGGATGCCGTAGTCGTCGCGTTTGACGTCGACGTCGCCGGAGAGCCCCCTGAGCTCGATCGATCCGGTGGTCTGCGGGTAGGAGGCCCGGACCGTGGAGACGGACCAGAACGCGCCGTAGCCGACACCCGCGACGAGGGCCAGCACCAGGACGATCACGAGCAGGCGGGCGCGTCGCCCCTTCTTCTTCCCGCCGGCCGTCTTCGCATCGACAGGCTGGGGAGGGGCGGTTGTGTTGGCGGGCATCGCTGTCCTTCGAGGGGCAGGGTGGTCCTGGGCATGCTGGAGCAACCATAGGCGCCCCGCTGAAGCCACTCGGACGCGGTATGGGGATGCATCCATTTGCACACCGCTTCGCACGGGCACTCGAAGGCGTCAAGGAAGCGTTAAAGATTAGGTAAGGTAACGAAGTAGTGGCCGCCGGAGGCCGATCCGGAAGGCGCACGCAGGGAAGGAACGGACCCTGACTGTCCACGCGCTCAATGAACTTCTGCTCGTCTGCTCGGTCGTCCTGCTGGTCGCCGTGGCGGCGGTACGCATCTCGTCCCGCAGCGGGCTCCCCAGCCTGCTCCTGTACCTCGGCATCGGTATCGCCATGGGTCAGGACGGCATCTTCGACGTCAAGTTCGACAACGCCGAGCTGACCCAGGTGATCGGCTACGCCGCCCTGGTCGTCATCCTGGCCGAGGGCGGCCTGGGCACGAAGTGGAAAGAAGTGAAACCCGCACTGCCTGCGGCGGCCGTGCTGTCGACGGTCGGCGTGGGCATCAGCGTGGGCGTCACCGCGAGCGCGGCGCACTATCTCGTCGGCCTCGACTGGCGGCAGGCGCTGATCATCGGCGCCGTCGTCTCCTCCACCGACGCGGCGGCGGTCTTCTCCGTACTGCGCAGGGTCCCGCTCCCCTCGCGGATCACCGGTGTCCTGGAGGCCGAATCCGGCTTCAACGACGCCCCGGTGGTCATCCTGGTGGTGGCGTTCTCCACCGTCGGGCCGGTGGAGCACTGGTACGTGCTGGTCGGCGAGATAGCCCTGGAGCTGGCCATCGGCGCAGCCATCGGCCTCGGGGTCGGCTGGCTCGGCTCCCTCGGGCTGCGCCACGTGGCGCTCCCCGCTTCCGGCCTCTACCCGATCGCCGTGATGGCCATCGCCGTGGCCGCGTACGCGGCCGGCGCCATGGCCCACGGCAGCGGTTTCCTGGCCGTCTACCTGGCCGCGATGGTCCTCGGGAACTCCAAGCTCCCGCACTGGCCGGCCACCCGCGGTTTCGCGGACGGGCTCGGCTGGCTGGCCCAGATCGGCATGTTCGTCCTGCTCGGCCTGCTGGTCACCCCGCACGACCTCGTCGACGACTTCTGGCCCGCCGTGGTCGTAGGGCTGGTCCTGACAGCGGTCGCCAGGCCGCTGTCCGTCTTCATCAGCCTGGCGCCCTTCCGGCTGCCACAGCGCGAGAAGGCGCTGATGTCCTGGGCGGGGCTGCGCGGAGCCGTTCCCATCATCCTGGCGACCATTCCCATGGTGTCCGGGATCGAGGGCAGCACCCGGGTCTTCAACATCGTCTTCGTGCTCGTCATCGTCTACACCCTCATCCAGGGCCCGACCCTGCCCTGGCTGGCGAAGGCCCTGAACATCGCCGAGGACCCCTCCGAAACCGCGGACCTCGGCATCGAGTCCGCACCTCTGGAGCGGCTGCGCGGCCATCTGCTGTCCGTCGCGGTGCCCGGCAAGTCCAAGATGCACGGCGTGGAGGTGGCGGAGCTCCGGCTGCCCGCCGGGGCGGCCGTCACCCTCGTCGTACGGGACGAGAAGAGCTTCGTGCCCGCACCGTCGACCGTGCTGCGCACCGGGGACGAACTGCTGGTGGTCGCCACCGACCCGGTGCGCGACGACACGGAGGCGCGGCTGCGGGCGGTGGGCGAGGGCGGCAAGCTGGCCGGCTGGCTGGGGACTGGCGGCGCCGACCGCAGGAACAGCGGCTCGGGAGGCGTACCGCACATCGCGAAACTGGCCAAGAGGCTCGGCCTGGGCGGTGACGGCCGGCCCGGTGAGCGGGCTGGCGGGCGACGGATCCACCGCTGATCGGAGGCCGCCTGCGCACATCCGTACGCAATCACAGGCCCGCCGACGCGGAGACCTGTAAGATGAAGGACTGGATCTCATGATCCACATGATTCGAACTTGATCGACCAACTCTGCCTGACGCAGAGCTGGCGCGACCGTATGGCGGTCGTGGCGCCTTCGCCTCTGGAGCGAGCGTCCGGCATCTACCGCAGTTCCGCGCGAAGAGGACAGCTCTCGGCAGCCCCCGTGAGCCCTCGCACCCAGGTGCGAGGGCCATTCCCCGGGGACACGGCCACCAGGCGGCAGAAAGGCATGGACCGTGGCGTCCACGGTCTCCGACCGCCCCGGTTACGGGCAGTTGCTGCGCACCCCGCGTGCGTGGACCTTCCTCCTCCCGGGCTTCGCTGCCCGGCAGCCCTTCGCGATGCTGACCATCGGCATCGTCCTCCTGGTCCAGCACACGACCGGCTCGTACGGCAGTGCCGGCGCGGTGGCCGCCGTCTCCGGCGTCTCGATGGCCCTGTTCGCTCCGCAGAGCGGCCGGCTGGCCGACCGGTTCGGCCAGCGCATCGTGCTCCTGCCCGGCGTCGTGGTGCACGCCGCCTCGGTCGGCGCGCTCACCGCGCTCGCCCTCGCGGACGCACCGCTGTGGGCACTGTTCCTGGCCGCGGTGCCCACCGGTGCGTCGATACCGCAGGTCGGGCCCATGGTGCGGGCCCGCTGGGCGGCGCTTCTGGGCGCCGCCCCGGGGCGTCCCGCCTCGCCCCTGATGGCGACGGCCGCCGCCTTCGAGTCCGTGACGGACGAGTTCACCTTCGTCATCGGACCCGTCCTCGCGACGGCGCTGTGCACCGGCGTGCACCCGGCGGCCGGACTGATCGCGGAGGCGGCGCTGACACTGTTCGGCGGCGTCCTGTTCGCCGCGCAGCGCTCCACGCAGCCCGTGCCCAGGGACGCCACGACGGCGGCGGAACCCCGCCGCTCGGCACTCTCCGTACCCGGCGTGCGCGTCCTCGCGATCAGCTTCCTCGGCATCGGCGCCGTCTTCGGCGGCATGCAGGTCTCCCTGACGGCGTTCTCCGAGGAGATCGGCCGCCCCGGCGTGAACGGACTGCTGTACGGGGTCTTCGCCGCCGGCAACATGCTGGCCGGAATCGTCTGCGGGGCGATCGCCTGGAAGAGCAGCCCCCGCCGCAGGCTGATCGTCGGTTACGTGGCCCTTACCCTCACCGCGTCCGGCCTCTGGGCTGTGCACTCGACTCCGCTGCTGGCGGGACTCGGACTGCTCGTCGGACTGTGCATCGCCCCCGCCCTGATCAGCGGCTACACATTGGTCGAGTCCCTGATCCCCGCATCGGCCAGGACCGAGGCCTTCACCTGGCTCACGGGCGCGGTGGCGCTCGGCCAGGCGATCGCCGTCACCGTGGCCGGGCGGCTCGCCGACGCACACGGTTCGAGCACCGGTTTCCTCGTCCCGTTGGTCGGCACCGCACTGGCGCTGGCGACCCTGCTGGCCCTGCGGGCGCGGCTGGCACCACGGTCCGCGGGACGCACGGTGGCGCGTGGGATCGGTCACCGCGAGCCGGTCGCGGTGGACTGATGGCTCGGAATACGTCAGTATGGAACGTCGTTAGCACTCACTGAGTGAGAGTGCCAGGAGGAGCAAGTGCCGACCTATCAGTACCAGTGCACCGAATGCGGCGAAGGCCTCGAGGCGGTGCAGAAGTTCACCGATGATGCCCTGACCGTGTGCCCGAACTGCGAAGGACGCCTCAAGAAGGTGTTCTCGGCGGTCGGCATCGTGTTCAAGGGTTCCGGTTTCTACCGGAACGACAGCCGCGGCTCCTCGTCGAGCAGCACGCCGTCCACGTCGACGGCCAAGGCATCCGGGTCGACCGGATCGACGAGTGGATCGTCGTCGACATCCGGCTCGGAGTCGAAGCCGACCGCTTCCGCGTCGTCCTCGGCCTCCTCCTCGTCGTCGTCGAGCGGCACGTCGAGCAGCACGTCGGCCGCCTGAGGCCGCGCACACCACACGTTTCACAGGGACCCCGCCGATCAACTCGGCGGGGTCCCTGTCGTGCGTGCCCCGTTAGTGTGACCGCATGGTCAACGCAGACACGGCTACAGCGGACATCGGCGTCATCGGCGGCTCGGGGCTCTACTCCTTCCTGGAGAACGTGACCGAGGTCCGGGTGGACACCCCCTACGGAGCGCCGAGCGACTCCCTCTTCCTCGGCGAGATCGCGGGCCGCCAGGTGGCGTTCCTCCCGCGCCACGGCCGCGGCCACCACCTGCCGCCGCACCGCATCAACTACCGGGCCAATCTCTGGGCCCTGCGCTCCGTGGGCGTACGCCAGGTACTCGGGCCCTGCGCCGTCGGCGGCCTGGTCCCGGAGTACGGACCGGGCACCCTGCTCGTACCGGACCAGCTGGTCGACCGCACCAAGTCCCGCACCCAGACCTTCTACGACGGCGAGATCCGGGCCGACGGGGTCCAGTCGAACGTCGTGCACCTCGGCTTCGCCGACCCGTACTGCCCGGCGGGACGCAAGGCCGCCCTCACCGCGGCACGTGGACGCGACTGGGAACCGGTGGACGGCGGCACGCTCGTCGTGGTCGAGGGGCCCCGCTTCTCGACCCGGGCCGAGTCGCGCTGGCATGCCGCGATGGGCTGGTCGGTCGTCGGTATGACGGGCCATCCGGAAGCGGTGCTCGCCCGCGAACTGGGCCTCTGCTACACGACGACGACGCTGGTCACGGACCTGGATGCGGGAGCCGAGGCCGGTGAGGGCGTCAGCCACGCGGAGGTGCTGAAGGTGTTCGCCGCCAACGTGGACCGGCTGCGCACGGTGCTCTTCGACGCGGTGGCGGCGCTCCCGGCGACCGAGGACCGCGACTGCGTCTGCGTGCACGCCTTGGACGGGCTCGACACGGGTGTCGAACTGCCGTAGCGCGGAGCCGGACGGTTCTGCGGAGTTCGGCAGGGGCGGGGGGATCCGGGAAGGGCGCGGGGGGTTCGGCGGCGCGGGTATGGACGGGGCGGGCGGTGACCGAGGCGGCTCCGAGCGGCAGCATCCTGACGCCGGACGACCCGTGCGAGTGGCCGGGTTTTCCACATCGTGCGGGCTGTCCACAGGGCGGAGCGGGAAATCCACGGGTGGTGGATCGTGAGGGGAGTCGGGCGGGCACACCGCCCGGCTCCCCTCACGGTTGTCCGCGTGGGCTCCCCCGCTGGTGCCCCGCGGACTCCCTTAACGGCAGGTGGTGTTGGCCATGTTCCCATCGGTACCCGATACACGTCCCGCGCCTCCCGCCCCGTGCGGGATCCCGCACTTCCCGCCCCTGCGCGTGCGCGGCGGCGGCAGGAGACGTGTCCGGCGGGCGTTGCGCGCCAGGCGCAGGGCGCTCGCGGTGGGGTTCGCGCTGGCCTCGGCGGTCCTCGCCGCGTCGGAACTGAGCGGGGACGAGGGAGCCGCGGCAACCGCGGGCGCAACTCAGCTGGAGCCGGAGCGACGGCGGGCCGTGCGGTTCGTGTCCGCTCCGGTGCGGATCGCCGACGCGGCGACGGTCGGACTGCTGCGGCCGGGTGACCGCGTCGACGTCATCGCGGCGGCCGGCGGGGACGCAGAGGCGACAGTGGTGGCCCGCGACGTGCGCGTGGCGCAGGTGCCGCGCGGCACAGGCACGGGGTGGCCGTCGTCCACCGGGGCAAAAGACCCGGCGGGCGGCGACGGCGGTGCCCTGGTGGTCCTGTCCGTGGGGCGGGACACCGCGAAGACCTTGGCCGGCGCGGGGGCCGTGGGCCGGCTCGCGGTGGCGGTGACCCATGCCGGGTAGCGGCGGCGTCGCGCCGGTTCACCCCTCGGACCTACCCGAGTGGACAGTGCGCCTGCCCGCCGCGGTGCTCAGATGTGATGAGGCGGCTTCTCGTCGAGGAAGCGCGCGAGGTCGGCGGCGCTGTCACCGGCCGGAGCCCGCTCGCCCCACCCCCGATCCGTGTCGTCCGAGGACTGCCGGTCCAGCGGATCGTCGAAGATCAGAGCCGGCGGCTGAGGCCGGGACTCCCGCGGCGGCTGTTCCTGCGGCTGCTGCGGCTTCGCTTCTCGCGGTCCGGAGGCGGGGGCGGTACTCATACGTCCAGGGTACGGCGGACGCGCAGCGGTCCTCGGGCCGAGCAGCCACAGCCCCGCGCGCACCTGGTGCACGCCCCTCCACGCAGGATCCCGCCGCCTGTACGTTCGCCGGTGGACGGTCACGGCACCGCCGCACCCTCACGAGGAGTTCTGATGACCGACGAACTGCCTGCTCCCGGCCCGCAGGACGCCCTGACGGACGTGGCCGGGATCCGCGTCGGTCACGCGCGGGTGCCGGGCGAGCGCGCGCTGAGCGGGACCACCGTCGTCCTGGCCCCCCAGGGCGGGGCCGTGGCGGCCGTGGACGTCCGCGGTGGCGGGCCCGGCACCAGGGAGACGGACGCCCTCGACCCCCGCAATCTCGTGCAACGGGTCGACGCGATCGTCCTCACGGGTGGCAGCGCCTACGGACTCGACGCGGCGTCCGGTGTGATGGCCTGGCTCGAGGAGCGGGGGCGCGGCGTCCGGGTCGGAGCCGACCCCGCACAGGTGGTCCCGGTGGTGCCCGCCGCCTGCCTCTTCGATCTCGGCCGGGGCGGTGACTGGCGGGCCCGACCCGACGCGTCGACCGGACGGGCAGCTGTGGAGGCGGCGGCCGCCTCCGAGACGGGCTCACCGGTGCCCGAGGGCTCCGTGGGTGCGGGGACGGGCGCGGTCGCCGGGCAGCTGAAGGGCGGCGTGGGCACGGCGAGCCTGCGCCTCGCGTCCGGCACCACGGTCGCCGCGCTGGCCGTGGTCAACGCGGCCGGCTCCGTCCTCGATCCGCGGACCGGCGTGCTGTACGGCGAGTACGGCGCCGGGGAACCGCCCGTCCACCCGGACCCGGCGGTGCACGCGGAGGCGGGCCGCCGACTGGTGGAGATCCAGGAGGCGCGGCGCGGCAGCGCGCGAGGGGACCTGCCGTTCAACACCACGATCGCCGTCGTCGCCACGGATGCCGCGCTCACCCGGGCTCAGGCGCAGAAGCTCGCGGGTACGGCCCACGACGGTCTCGCGCGCGCCGTCCGGCCGGTCCACCTGCTCACCGACGGGGACACGGTCTTCACTCTCGCCACCGGTCAGGTGCCAATGCCGCCGGAGCCCGTGACGGCCCTCAACGACATCCTGGCGGCGGCCGCCGACGTCCTGGCCCGCGCCATCGTCAAGGCCGTCCGGGCGGCCCGGGGCGCCGAGGGTCCCGGGGGCGCCTTCCCCTCGTACAGCGAGCTCTACGGCCCGTCATGAAGGCAGGGGAACTTTCTGCGTGCGCGGTACGTTTTTTGCGAACCCCGGTCACGATGTCAGACCCAGGGACTACGTTATGCACGCATCGGGTAACACGCGGCGACGGCCTGGAGACAGCACCTTGAGCGATCCGTACGAGACAACCGAGCAGCACCTCGAGCGACTCCTGCGATGCGCCCTCAACTCCTTCGATCTGTCCGACACCACGGTCGACCGGCTCGGCACGGCCCTGGCGCACAACAGCTCCCTCTACTCGTCCCACCACAGCGCCGCTCTGCACCGCGAGACCTACCGGCACACGTACCTGCTCTCCGACGGCACCGCGCTCACCCTGTGGGAACTGGTGCACGGCGGCGGCAGGGACAGCTCCGGGACCTCGCTCCGCCACGAGTTGTACGACGACGAGGGCGAGGCAAGGATCGCCGCCGCCCGGCTGGCGGGCAGCTTCTGGGACTCCGCCTCCGCGCCGGGCGGCGACAGTCTGCGGGAGGATCTGGAGATCCTCACCCTGCTGATGAGCGTCCCCCCGGCCCCCGCGCCCCGGACGTACGCCCAGGACGACTCGGCGGACCACGCCCGTCGCGTCCTTCGCCGCGCCGAGAACGGCGACCGGCCGGGCCCCGCGACGGCCGGACGGCTGCGGGCCGCCTTCGCCCACCACATCACCCAGGTCTTCGGCCGCCAGTTCCACGTCGACGGACGTGACGCCGGCTTCACGCTCTACGAGCACGCGTTCCTGCTCCTGGACGGCACCGAGACGAGCCTGTGGGAGGTCGAGCACACGGCCACACCCGACGGCCGCCACATGTGCGAGGTGTACGACGACGAGCAGTCCGCGCGCCGAGCCATGGAGAACCGCACCCGGATCTGCTGATCCGGAGGTGTGCGGGGTGCGCCGTGCGTGCCGTCGTCGGGTTGCCCGATAGTCCGGAAAGCGGTCTGTAGGCGCGGCATCCTGGTCGCATGACGGACACCCCGGCACGCCTGCTGACCTTGCTTTCTCTCCTTCAGACGCCGAGGGAGTGGCCGGGCAGCGAACTGGCCGAACGACTGGGGGTCAGCCCGCGCACCATCCGCCGCGACGTCGCACGGCTCCGCGACCTGGGTTATCCCGTCGAGGCGTCGCGCGGATCGATCGGCGGCTACCGCCCGGTGGCGGGTGCCGCCATGCCTCCGCTGCTTCTGGACGACGAGGAAGCGGTGGTGCCGCTCACCCCCGTGGCGACGGCGCGACCATCGATCCGCGGACGCTCACGACGATCGCGTCGGCGGTCACCGGGCGGGAGAGGCTGCGCTTCGCCTACCGGGCGGGGGACGCCTCCGAGTCGAAGCGGCAGGTCGAGCCGTACAGGCTGGTGAGCACGGACCGGCGCTGGTATCTCATCGCGTACGACATCGGCCGTGAGGACTGGCGCACCTTCCGGGTGGACCGGGTGAGCGAGCCGTTCGCCACCGGGGCCCGCTTCCCCGCCCGGGAACTGCCCCGCGGGAGCGAGGACGCCGCGGAGTTCCTCACCCGCTCGATGTCCCGGACGCAGCCGGAGCTGCACCTCGACGTGACGTTCCGGGCCTCCGCGGAGTTCGTGAGGGCGCGGCTGCCCGCGACGCTCGGTGTGCCGGAGCCCTCGGGCGAGCACAGCTGCCGCCTGCGCGCGGGCTGCTCGGACTCCCTGGAGTGGGTGGGGCTGCGGCTCGCCCTGCTGGAGTGCGAGTTCCAGGTCCACGGTCCGCCGGAACTGGTGGAGGCTCTCGGCGTCCTGGGGGCCCGCCTGGTCCGGGCGGCGTCCGGCGCGGCCGTGGAGCGGACATGAATGAGCCCCGGCGCCGGGGGGGGGTGGGCGCCGGGACTCAGCTCATGGGACCGGAAAGGAGACCGGTCGTCGGGCCGGTGCGAACCGGCTTGATGGGGAGATTACGGGTTATCGGCTCACGCCGCAGCGTCAAAGCCCGTGTCGTGAGCCATTCGCTTCAATTCGAGTAGTGCGTGCTTCTCGATCTGGCGGATCCGCTCCCGCGTGAGGCCGTGCTGCTTGCCCACCTCGGTGAGCGTCCGCTCCCGGCCGTCCTCGATTCCGTAACGCATCCGGATGATCGAGGCGGTGCGGTTGTCGAGCTTGCCGATCAGGTCCTCGAGCTCCTCGCTGCGCAGCAGCGTCATCACGGACTGCTCGGGCGAGACGGCGGAGGTGTCCTCGAGCAGGTCACCGAACTGCGTGTCGCCGTCGTCGTCCACCGACATGTTCAGGCTGACCGGGTCGCGCGCCCAGTCCAGGACGTTGCTGACCCGCTCGGCCTTGGTGTCCAGCTCGGCCGCGATCTCCGCGTGGTCCGGGTCGCGCCCGTGCTCACGGTTGAACTCGCGCTGCACGCGCCTGATCCGGCCGAGCTCCTCCACGAGGTGGACGGGAAGCCGGATGGTGCGGGACTGATCGGCGATCGACCGGGTGATGGCCTGCCGGATCCACCAGGTGGCGTACGTGGAGAACTTGAAGCCCTTCGCGTAGTCGAACTTCTCGACCGCGCGCACCAGGCCCGCGTTCCCCTCCTGGATGAGGTCGAGGAGGGGCAGACCCGCCCTCGGGTAGCGCCTGGCCACAGCAACGACGAGCCGGAGATTGGACCGGATGAATACGTCCTTGGCGCGCTCGCTCTCGGCGACCAGCGCCTCCAGCTCCTCACGCGTCGCTCCGCCGGCATCGCTCTCCACCTCGCCGTCGAGGATCTGCCGGGCGAAGACGCCCGCCTCGATCGTCTGGGAGAGCTCGACCTCCTTGGCGGCGTCGAGCAGGGGTGTGCGAGCGATCTCGTCCAGGTACATGCCGACCAGGTCGCGATCGGCGATCTCCCCGCCCACGGCGCGAACACTGCTTGCCCGGTCGGTCCCGCCGGTGCTGGCGGACGAACGACGAGCGACGGCACGGGTTGCCATGCGAGCTCCCTTACTGAGTAGGTCGCGACACCCTTTCGGGTGCCCTGCATCCGATGGAAACAACGACTGGAATCCGGACAGAATTCCCACCGGGACCATTCACTTTTGAGATCATGCAGTACCCTGCCCGCCTCCACGGGAGGACACTTGGTGCGGATACCCGCAGAAGCGCTGGTCAGACCTGGCACAGAGGCCGACCTGGTGGCCCTTACGGACATCTACAACCATTACGTCCGCGAGACGGCGCTCACATTCGACACGGCCGCCTTCACCCCCGCGGAGCGACTGCCCTGGCTGCGCTCCCACCCGGAAGACGGTCCCCACCGCCTCCTGGTTGCCCAGGACCTCCGTACAGGTGGTAACGCCGATCGGGTCCTCGGTTATGCCACCAGCAGCCAGTACCGCCCCAAGGCCGCCTACAGCACCTCCGTCGAGGTGAGCGTCTACTGCGCGCCCGGCAGCACCGGCCGCGGCATCGGCACCCTCCTCTACAAGGCCCTGTTCGACGCCTTGGCGGAGGAGGACCTGAATCGCGCCTACGCCGCGATCGCGCAGCCCAACGAGGCGTCGGTCAGGCTGCACGACGCCTTCGGCTTCCGCCACATCGGCACGTACACCGAGGTGGGCCGCAAGTTCGGGCGCTACTGGGACGTCTCCTGGTACGAGAAACCGCTGCTCAGCCGAACTGCACCGACCGCTTCGCCAGCCCCATCCAGAAGCCGTCGATGACGCTGCGCCCCTGATCGAGCTCACCCTCGGCGGCCCCGAGCGTGACGAACAGCGGAGCGAAGTGCTCGGTGCGGGGATGGGCCAGCCTCCCGGCCGGCGACTTGCGCTCGAAGTCGAGCAGGGCGTCCACGTCCTGCGCCCGGAGCGCCCGGTCGCCCCAGTCGTCGAACTCCGCCGACCAGCCGGGAGTGCCGCCGCCCTGGTGCCGCAGGGCGGCCAGGTTGTGCGTGAAGAACCCGCTGCCGACGATGAGCACGCCTTCGTCCCGCAGAGGCGCGAGCTTTCTACCGATGTCCATCAGCTTCCGCGGGTCCAGCGTCGGCATGGAGACCTGGAGCACGGGGATACCGGCGTCCGGGAACATCTCGACCAGGGGCACGTACGCCCCGTGGTCGAGCCCGCGGTCCGGGATGTCCTGGACGGGCGTCCCCGCGGCGCGCAGCAGCTTGCGGACGTCCTGCGCGAGCTTCGGGGCGCCCGGCGCGGCGTACCTAACCCGGTAGTAGTGCTCGGGGAATCCCCAGAAGTCGTAGACCAGCGGCACGGTCTCGGTGGCGCCGATGGCGAGCGGGGCCTCCTCCCAGTGCGCGGAGACCATCAGGACGGCCTTGGGGCGGGGCAGCCCGGCCGACCAGGCCGCGAGCTCACCCGGCCACTCGGGGTCGTCGGCGAGCGGCGGGGCACCGTGCGAGAGGTAGAGGGCGGGCATCCGGTCCACTGCGGCTGTCATGGCACTCCCATTCCGCTGCCGCCGACCGAGGTATGCGTGTTCTCCACAGTGACCGGGGACAGACATCGACAGACATCTGCGGCCGCGCCGGGAATTCGGCAGATCGACCCATCGGGGCGACACCTTGAAACTTCAAGTTCCTACTCCCCGAGACCTTAGCCTCACCTAGTCAAACTTTCAAGAAAAGGTCGTACAGTGGCGCACATGACCACGGCACCCACCGGCGAGCCCCACTGGCTCACCGACGAAGAGCAGGGCGTGTGGCGCGCCTACCTCCATGCCACCACGCTCATGGAGGACCATCTCGACCGCCAGCTGCAGCGCGACGCCGGGATGCCGCACATCTACTACGGGCTGCTCGTCCAGCTCTCCCAGGCGCCCCGGCGGCGCATGCGCATGACCGAGCTGGCCAAGGACGCCAAGATCACTCGCTCCCGGCTCTCGCACGCGGTCTCTCGGCTCGAGAAGAACGGCTGGGTCCGCCGCGAGGACTGCCCCTCGGACAGGCGCGGCCAGAACGCCGTGCTCACCGACGAGGGCCACGAGATGCTGGCCCGTTCGGCACCGGGACACGTCGACGCGGTGCGCCAGGCGATGTTCGCCCGCCTCACCCCCGAGCAGGTGAAGAGCCTCGGCGAGATCATGCAGGTCATCGCCGCAGGCCTGCAGCCAGAGGGTGCGGACGCGGATCTGCCCTGGCTCCGCTGAGCGGAACCAGGGCAGATCCGGGGACTGCAGCCGCCGGGCATCACGCCCGGCGGCCCTTCACCGGGGTCAGTGCGCGACGACCGGGATCATGAACTCGTCCTCGACGCCGTCGGCGTTCTCTCCGGAGCCGCCGGACGCGCCGGCCTTTCCGGTACCCGGGCGCCCGGTGTTGATCAGCACCACCGCGATCGTCGCGGCGACGACGAGGATGCCGACCGCCCACCAGATCGCGCTCGCGAAACCGGCGACCGTGGCCTGCAGCTGCAGCAGCTTCGGGTCCGTGGCACCCGCGACGTGGTCGGCGACGTACGCGCTGGTGGCACCGGCCGCGATCGTGTTGAGCAGCGCCGTGCCGATGGCACCGCCGACCTGCTGCGAGGTGTTCACCATCGCGGAGGCCACACCCGCGTCGCGCGGCTGGATACCGTGCGTGGCGAGCGACATGGCCGGCATGAAGGCCGAACCCATACCCAGGCCGAGCAGCAGCTCCCCCGGCAGGATGACGCCCGCGTACGAGGTGTCGATGTCCAGCTGGGTCAGCAGCAGCATGCCGACGGCGGCCACCAGGAATCCGGGCCCCATCAGCAGCCGCGGCGGGACCCTCGTCATCAGCCGCGCGCCGATCTGCGTGGACCCGGTGATCATGCCCGCGATCATCGGCAGGAAGGCGAAGCCGGTCTTGACCGGGGTGTAGCCCTTGACCAGCTGCAGGTAGTAGGTGAGGAAGAGGAACAGCCCGAACATCGCGATGATGGCGAGCCCCAGCGAGAGGTAGACGCCTCCGCGGTTGCGGTCGGTGACGACGCGCAGCGGCAGCAGCGGCGACTTCACGCGTGCCTCGGTGAGCACGAAGGCGCCCAGCAGCACACCGGCGGCGACGAACATGCCGATGGTCAGCGAGTCCGACCAGCCGGCCGACTCGGCGCGGGTGAAGCCGTAGACCAGCGAGACGAGACCCAGCGTGGACAGGACCACGCCGGGGATGTCGAGCGGCGAGCGGTTGCGGCTGCCGGAGGGCTCACGGATGACGAGGTAGGCACCCGCGGCGGCGGCGATCGCGAACGGAACGTTGACGAAGAAGGTCCAGCGCCAGTTGAGGTACTCGGTCAGGAAGCCGCCCAGGATCAGGCCGACCGCGCCACCGCCACCGGCGATGGCACCGTAGATGCCGAAGGCCTTGGCCCGCTCCTTGGCGTCGGTGAACATCACCGCGAGCAGGGAGAGGGCGGCCGGCGCCAGAAGCGCACCGAACAGACCCTGCAGGGCACGGGAACCGAACAGCATGGCCTCCCCCTGGGCCACACCGCCCAGCGCGGAGGCCGCGGCGAAGCCGAGCAGGCCCACCACGAACGTGCGCTTACGGCCCCAGAGGTCGGCTATACGTCCGCCGAAGAGCAGGAGCCCACCGAACGCGAGCGCGTAGGCGGTGATGACCCACTGCTTGTTGCCGTCGGAGATGCCGAGGTCCACCTGCGCGGAGGGCAGTGCGATGTTCACGATGGTCGAGTCGAGCACGACCATCAGCTGGGCGAGGGCGATGAATGTCAGCGCTTTCCAGCGACTGGGATCTGGAAGGACGTCGACTGTTTTCGACATGGATGAGGCCACCTAAGGACGCGAAGGATCATGAAGTCGTGAGGTCGTGAAGTGAGTCGTGAAGTCGGCCACGGGGCCGCGGAAGGGCCGCTTACGTAGCCGGAAGAAGGCAAGTGGCGCGGGCGGCCCGACCTGTCGGTCAGGCCCGGCCCGCTTCATAAGGGCGGTATCGGCCTCTGTGGGCGCGTCGGTCTGTGCGTTGTCCGGTGCGCGGGCATCAGAGCCCGCTGCGCAGGTCCTCCAAGGTCATCGCCGATCCGGACAGTTCGGACCGGGCCGGGAGCTCCAGCCCGTCCAGGAAGATCTGCAGGTGGCGGTGGGTGAACCGGTCGATACGCAGGCAGGCGGTGCCGGGCAGTGGCCGGGTGAGCTGGGAGAGGGCGACGAGTACGTCACCGACGGCGATGTCGGTGCGCAGCCTCCCTGCGGTCATGGCGCGCGCCACCAGCCCTTCGACGGCCTGTTCGAGGCGACGACGCTCGGCGAGCAGGTCTGGGTGGTCGTTGTCGAAGGCGCCCGTCAGCATGGGACATAGGGCGCCGATCCGCTCGTCCGCCGCGTCGTGCACGAAACGGCTGAGCGCTGCGAACGCGTCGGACTCGGCCGCGACGGCCTCCTCCGCACGATCGGCCGTGCGGGAGGTGACGGCGAGGACAACCTCGTGGATCAGGGCGGCGCGATCGGGGAAGTTACGGTAGAGCGTGGCGTTTCCGACTCCCGCACGCCGTGCGACGTCGTCGAGCGGCACATGCGGCCCGAACTCGACGAACATCTCCCGAGCGGCCGACACGATCAGCTCCCTGTTGCGCAGTGCGTCGGCCCGCGGGCGGGTCGTACGGCGGCCTACGGCAAAGTCGGCGGTTTCGACGGCGGTCCTCACGACGGCGGCCCTTCTTCCGGTATGTGGCGATCCCTGGGACACAACCGGGGAGCGATTCCCCGCTTGGCGGGGACACAGGTTCAAACGGGGATAGGGTCCCCGGTTATTTCCCGCACATTTGTGACCTGCATCACGTGCTACGGAAGTGGGTCCGGGCCGAAAACCCCTCCATCGGCGCACCCAGCGAGCGGTACGACACGACCCGGCACAGGCTGATCGCCAGAGTGCAGCCAGGGCCGGCCGGCTGCCGCGGACCCGAAGGCGACGCCCATGCAGCAGCCCCGCCACCGGATACGCGCCCACCGACGGCCTCTCGCACTTGCCGGAGCGACCGCACTGGTGATCGCCACGATGGCGTCGGCCAGCTCCAGCCTCCCCATCGCCAGCCGCGCCTCCGCCGGACCGGTGGCCGCGCCACGGGGCCCCGGTCTCGCACCGTGCCGAATAACCACGACCATGGGCGTACAGATGTCGGAGGGCATACCGACACCGCCGGGATACGCACGTTCCACCGGCCGGATCAAGGCCCTGAACCTGATGATCGACTTCTCCGACGCGCAGGCGACCGAGCCCGCCGCGGACCGGCTGGCGGAGTTCTTCCCGCAGACCAGCGACTGGTTCAGCACCAGCTCCTACGGCCGGCTGACCTACGTCCCGGAAACACCCGTCGCCGACTGGCTGCGCATGCCGCTGCCGTTCGCCGAGTACGGCATCGAGCGGGGATCACCCTATGAACCGGGCTACCGCGAACTCGTCAAGGACCTCGTGAGCGTCGCCGACCCGAAGGTCGACTTCTCGGCGTACGACCTGATCAACGTGCTGGTCACCCCCAACGCGGGCCCCTCCGCGCTGGACACCGTCCTGTCGGTGACCTTCTCCGGCAACGACGACGCGCCCCTCGCCGACGGAGTCCCGCTCGCCAACACGTCCTTCGTCTACAGCCGCCAGGACGACGGTTCGGGGTCGTACCCGGAGACCGGCTACCGGGTCCTGCCCCACGAGAACGGCCACGTCTTCGGACTCCCCGACCTCTACACGATGGAGGGCGGGGGCTCCGTGGGGCACTGGGACATCATGTCCGAGGACTGGGGCGCCAACAACGACCTCCTGGGCTGGCACAAATGGAAGCTCGGCTGGCTGGACAACGACCAGGTCAGCTGCGCCGCCATGCCGGGAACCAGCGAGCACACGCTCGGACCGCTGGGCACCTCGGGCGGCCCCAAACTGGCCTTCGTGCCGCTGACCGCGCAGTCCGGTTACGCCGTGGAGGTGCGGACCCCGGAGGGCAACGACGAGGCGGTCTGCCGGCCCGGTGTACTGATCTACAAGGTGAGTTCGGACGTGGACACCGGCCAGGGCCCCGTCTCGGTCGCCGACAGCACCGAGGACAGCGGCGGCTGTACCCGGCGCCCCAACGTCCACGCCGAGCTCTCCGACGCCCCGTTCGAACCGGGCGAGACCTTCACCGACCGGGCCAACAACATACGGATTTCCGTGATCGCCAAGGACGACGACGGGAACTACCGGATACGGGTCACGCGGCCCTGAACACTCACGGTGTTCAGCGCGACGCGGTCACCCGCCCTGAACGCTCAGGCTTCGTCGCGCAGGCACCCGTGCCCCACGCGCTCACGCCTTCCCGCGCGGGCGCCCGGCCGCTCGGCCCCTCACGCCTGCCCCTCGACCATCCCGCGCAGCTCGCGCAGTTCCCGCTTGAGGATCTTGCCCGTCGCGTTCCGGGGCAGCGGCTCCCGCGACACCAGCACATGGGCCGGGACCTTGAACGAGGCGAGGCTCCGGCCGACGTGCGCCCGCAGTGCGTCCGCCGTGACCTCGGCGCCCGGTCGCAGCCGGACGACCGCCGCCACCTCCTCCCCCAGCACCGGATGCGGAACGCCGAGCACCGCCGCGTCCTCGACGTCGGGGTGGTCGTGCAGGGCGGCCTCGACCTCCACGCAGTACACGTTCTCGCCGCCCCGGACGACCATGTCCTTGATGCGGTCGACAACGGCCACCAGGCCCTCCCGCGCGACGGCGAGATCACCGGTACGGAACCAGCCGCCGGCGAACGCCCGAGCCGTCGCAGCCTCGTCGCGCCAGTACCCGCGGACGAGTGACTGGCCCCGCAGCCACAGCTCCCCGGCCTCACCGTCGGGGACCGGCTCCCCCGCGGGGTCCGCGATCCGTACCTCGGTGACGGGTGTGGGCGTACCGACGCAGTCGGGGTGGGCCCGGTAGACGGCGCCGAAGTTGGCCAGCACACCACCGCTGGTCTCGGTCAGGCCGTACCCGTTGCGCGGCTCGATCCGCTCGCCGTACCGCGCCGTCAGCCGGGCGACCAGGTCCGGTGGCGCCGCGGCCCCACCGGTGTTCAGCCCCTTCAGACTCTCCAGGCCGTCACCCGCGCGCTCGGCCGCCGCGAGCAGCTGGAGGGCTGTGGCCGGAACCCCCGCGTAGTGCGTGACCTCGTGCCTGCGGATCAGGCGCAGGGCCTCCTCGGCATCCCACTTCGGCATCAGGACGAGCGTGCCTCCTGTCGCCATCGCCGAATAGAGGCTGGTGAACGCGGCCACGTGGAAGAAGGGGAAGGTCATCAGCGTGACCGGCGCGGGCCCCTGGCCGGGGACGACTCCCCGGGCGAGCGCGGAAACCGCCGCCTGGTAGCGCGGGTTGAGAGCGGCGCCGGCCTGGGCGAGGTGGGTGGCCACGGCACCCTTGGGACGGCCGGTGGTACCGGAGGTGTAGATGATCGTGGCATCGTCCTCGGGCCGGATCTCCACCTCGGGGGGCGCCTCCATCGGATCGGGCTCCGGCAGATCCGCGTACCGCTCGGCCCTCTCGGGCAGCGTGCCATCCGCGCCGTCGTCATGGAAGACGACGAAACGTGCCCCCGCCGTCGTGCCCCACGCGGCCACCTTCGGCAGCTGCTCCCCGTCGACGAGCAGGACGCGCGGCTCGCAGTCGTCGAGGGCGTAGGCGTACTCGGCCTCGGTCCACCAGGCGTTGAGCGGTACGGCGACGAGACCGGCCAGCTGCACCGCCCAGAAGGCCACCTGCCACTCGGGGTGGTTACGCATGGCCACCACGGCCCGGTCACCGGGGTGCAGCCCGTACGTCTCGGTGAGCCGCCGCGCCAGAGCCGAGGCGGCGGCGAAGAACTCGCCGTACGACCAGACGCGTTCATCCGACAGCAGGAACGGCTGGTCTCCGAACGCCCAGGTGGCCTCCACGAACTCCAGCAGCGTGCGCGGCCCGTTGACGTACACGAGAGGTCCGTGCTCGGCGCGGGCAACGGCGAAAGGGCCACCGGGTGCGGTCAGGGACCTCTCGATGCGGGCACGGGCGCGGCCTGCGGGATCTTCGGCAGGAGTGGAGTGGCCGGGCCGGCCGACGGAATCGGGGTCCGGAGGGAGATGACGGCTGGGATCGGTGTGCGGCACGTACGGCCTCTCCACGGCAGGCTCAGCGACCCGGCGACGCTATGGCCCGCACCTGACGGGCGTCAACCGGCCGCCGGGGCGGGCGCTCCCCGGGCCCCCGTTCGCCACCTCACCCCACCACCAGGACCACCGGGTTTCCACCGCATGGCGCGCGGGAGGGGAACCCCAGGTAGGGACCTCATCCCACCCGCTACACTGACGGCGGTGGCCCAGTCCTCGCGGACCGGATCATCGAACGCCTTCGTAGCTCAGGGGATAGAGCACCGCTCTCCTAAAGCGGGTGTCGCAGGTTCGAATCCTGCCGGGGGCACAGCGCGTTGCGGCTCTGACCTGGGGTTTCTCCCCCAGGGAGGGCTCTTACTCGGCCTCGGACTTCTCGTCCGGGGCCGTTTGCGTGAGCGGTGCGTGAGCGGACGGGGAGTTGATCTCCCGGATTTTCCCCAACGGATCAACACCATCCGGCACGAAATCCCTGTCGGCAGACTCCGCGTCGTCGGGCTCGCTCTCCGCTTCGGGAGCGGTTTTCTCAGGGGTTGTGCGCGCTCGCGGCACGAGCCGAGCCGCAGCCTCCGCGATCGCCAGATCCGCCCCGGGGAGCAGGCTGGTGTACGTGTCCGACGTGATGGTGATCGAGGAGTGGCCGAGCATCTCCTGGATGTCCTTCAGGCCAGCACCTGCTGCGTGAGCCAGAGTCGCGGCACCGTGACGGAGGTCGTGGAGCCGGACCGGCGGAAGGCCGATCTCCTCACACAGTTCGATGAATCGTCGTGTGACGTGGGCGGGGTGGAGCAGAGGCGACGGCACAGCCGTCGCATGCAAGCGAATGGCGTCGATCGTCTCGACGAGCTGGTCACGCAGCATCTGGCACAGTGCGGCCCGCCCCTCTAGTGCCCAGGCCGGTCCGTTCGAACCACTCATACACACCTCCGCCGGCCAGCCCTGCCCCGGCCGTTGTCCTTCAGACGCGTCGTGCCGTCCGCAACCATCGAGGCACCACTCGCAGCAGGCCCCCCTCACGCTGCAAAAGGCGCGATGTCACAACGGCAATGTTCGCCGGGGAGACGGTGAGGTAATAACAACGCATTTACGGTGCTGTACCGCCATACCGTCCCCAACGATGCCGCCTCCCTCCGGACGGCCCGCCGAACGGGTGACTTCTACCGCTGCCCTCCGCTCGTGGGTAATGTCGGGGAGCTTTCCTGCGTGGCGCCGCACAGCCGACCGAACGGACGTAGCCCCTTCGGCGACATGTCCTCGGCCACGGCTCTTCCGGTCAGTCCCGCAACTGGCGTATGCAGAAGTCCCGCCGCTTGCCGTCCAGTCCCGTGACACACTCCCAGCCCAGGAAGATGTCGCTGGCGGCCTGCATGAGCCGCTGACCGGCGACCACGCGCTCGCCCTGCCTGCTGAACGAGTTGCCTCCCACGTAAGGCGGCCAGAACCGACTCGTCGGCTTCCTTGGCCTGGAGCCTGCCTCTTTCGGCGTTCGGGAGCAGATTCTGGGGCAGGACCAGCAACGGGCACCGTGGGAGGCAGACGTACTGCGGGGCGTCATCAGACACTCGGGCGCCGCCCCATGGGTACCGTTCGGTACCCGGTCGGTCTGCTGACCGACCCGAGGCGGCGCCCACGGTAGCCCGTGCCCGGACGGGCACGCGCGGGTCAGTGGAGGACTTTTTCCTTGGCACGGCGGTACTCGTCGTCGGTGATCTCGCCCCTGGCACGGATCTCGGAGAGCCTGACGAGTTCGTCCGCCTTGCTGGTGCCCGCGCTGCCGACGGTCTCGCGGATGTACCGCTCCGTCTGCTCCTGCTTGGCCCTGGCGTGACTCTGCTCGCGCTTGCCCATGTCCTTGCCCCGGGCGATGACGTAGACGAAAACGCCCAGGAATGGGAGGACGATGGTGAAGATCAGCCATCCGGTCTTGGCCCATCCGCTCAGGTCGTCGTCACGGAATATGTCCATGACGACGCGGACGAGCAGGACGAACCATATGACCCACAGGAAGAACCACAGGATCGCCCAGAAAGCTCCCAGAACTGGGAAGTCGTAGGCCAGATTCACGCTACTGTTCATCGCTTCTCCTGGTGTCGTCCGTTAGGAACAACGGCGGACCTGCCCGTGTCCCACCTGAAGGCGGGCGGGGCTCACGGGCGGTCCCGGTCGCTTTGCCGCAACTGGTCCTCGGTGCTGATGTCGAGTCCGAACGCTTCGCCGATGGCGCGTGCGGCGGACACGACCCGCGCGCTGCCCACCACAGGCGCGATCGCCACGAGCGTTCCCTGGATCTTCTCCAGCGGCACCCCGACTTCCGCGGCGGTGCCGATGTTGAGGAGATAGGAGGGTGCGGAGGCGTCCATGGCCACCAGGGCGGCGATGCGCGCGAGAAGGTATGCCTCCTCGTCCAGCCCGGAACGTTCGAACGTGTCGAGGGTCATCTGGACGAGCGTCTCAAATACGGGGGCGTCCGCTTCGGCGAGGGCGGTGACGCCTTCGGCGCCTGTCTCTTTCTGGGCCATGGGTCAAGTTCCCTTCTGGGCGTGGTGTCGTGCACCTTCATGACAGCGTGGTCCGCCGTGGAGTGCCTCACCCGGAAGGGGTGATCGTCCGGTCGTCCGCAGCCGAATTCCGCAGTGCCTCGGAGGCTGCGGTGCGGAGCGGCTGCCAAAGTGCCACCGACATGCTCGGCTGCTCGGCGAAAGCGGTTGTGCGCAGAACTTGCGCCGACGTCCCGACACGCGGCGTACTGCCTCGCCTACCCGCCACCAGAATCCTGCGCAGGCGAACGACTCTGATCGCCGGAGGCCGCCATGGGACCTGCTGCCACACCTACCCACAGACACGAGGCCCGTTCGGCCTGTGCGAGGGGCGCTCCGTGCGGAGGTCCCCCAGTGCGGGTGATGTCAGTCCGGAGCGCCCACGGTGACATGGAGGAGTACACCCGCCCTGTGGGAGGCCGACATGTCCAAAAGCCGTTTCGTGCTCGCACCACGCTGGGTCGCACGCGTGGCTGTGACGGGGGGCATCGGGGCGATCGTCGTGCTGCTGTTCGCCGGGCTCGACAGCCTGCTGCTCCTCCTCGTGGGCGCAGCCGGGCCAGCGCTGACGGCGGCGGGCGTGTGGTGGGACGGCGTCGAGCTCCGCGTCGACCTGGGTGTCATCAACGACCGGGTATTCGTCAACAACGCGTCGTTCGGCGCCTACGCCTCCGTCGTGCGGAGCCCCGCCTACCGTAACGACAAGGTTGGCACCCCCCTGCGGATCCTGCCCGATCTGCTCGCGCACCGGAACGGCCCGCGCCTGGGCATGCGTGCAGGGGGCGTGACCGTCGAGCAGCCGCAGGCCGTACTGGTCAGCAACAACCCGTACCGGACATACGACCCGGCGGGTCTGGGCCACCGGGAGCGGCTGGACTCCGGTGTTCTCGGGGTGCTGGGCGTCAAGGTCGGCAGTGCGGCGCAGGCGGCGAGGGTGCTCTGCGGCCCCGGGGCGCCCGGGCTCGCTCAGCTGACCGCTTGGGAGGTCGTCATCGAGGCCGATGCCGACGCGATCCCGGTCGGCGTGGACGGCGAGGCCCTCAACCTGTCGACCCCGGTCCGGTGCCGGATCCGCCCGGGCGCTCTGCGCGTGCGGGTTCCCCGTGACCGCCCCGGCGTGCCGCGCAGCAAACCTCCGATGATCTGGAACCGGGTGCGGCGGCTGGGCCTGACAGCAATCCGGAAGGCTGAGGAACATGAAAAGTGACCGTGCAGAACCTGGCCCGCGCACGGCCTTGCCGACAGTGGCGCGGGCGATCGTTGTATCGGCCGGGCTGGTCGTCGCCTACTACACGCTGCCCATGGACACGCGGTTCGACGGCGGAACGGTCACCGGTCTCGTCGTTGGTCTGATCGGGGTGACGGCGCTGTTCCTCTGGCAGGTTCGTGCGATCGCCCGTTCCCCGCGTCCTGAGCTGCGGGCCGTGGAATCGCTCGCCGCCGTCGTCCCCCTGTTCGTACTGCTCTTCGCCACCTCGTACTTCTTGCTGGAGCGGGCCACACCCGGCAGCTTCACCGAGCCCCTCACCCGCACCGACGCCTTGTATCTCGCGCTCACCGTGGTGAGCACCGTCGGCTTCGGTGACGTCACCGCACACACCGAGACGGCACGCGTCATGGTGATCATCCAGATGGTCGGCGGGATCCTGCTGGTGGGGGTCGCTGCCCGGGTGGTGGTCAAGGCCGTCGAGGCGGGCCGACGCCGACAGGACTCGAAGAAGCATGACTGAACTGTGCGGCTGACGTCCGCGCCTTCCACGACCGCTCCGGCCCACGGCCATGGAGCGTGCGTCCGCACGGAACCTTCGGCAGTTGAGATGTACGAGGCCCGTACCTGCGCCCGGCCTGCAAGGATCCGGCCTTCGCAGCGGCGCGGCAGTACCGCCGTGGGTGAAGTGACCGTGTCTCGCCCGTACGGCCCGCCCGGGCGTGCCATACCGCCCTGCCTCGGTGGAAATGGGGGCAGGCCAATCCCTCATTTCCACGGAGTCTCCATGCCCAGTCCACACGAGCGGTCCGAGCCGGACGCAGCCTCGCGGGACGTCACGCGTGATGCGTCGGGGGGCGGGCCCAAGCGCGGCTTGGGGTGGGTGGGGATCATCAGGAACATCAGCTCAGCCGTACTCATCGTGCTCACCTGCATCCTGGTGCCGGTCGCACTGCTCACAGTCTGGGTGCACGACATCGCGCTGGACACGGACCGATACGTGTCGACGGTCTCGCCGTTGGCTTCGGAACCCGCGATCGAGGACGCGGCGGTGAGGCGCATCACACAGGCCGCCGACGTCCGGGTGGACGGCACCCAGGTCACGTCCGACATCGCCGCCTGGCTGCAGTCCCAGGGGCTGCCACCACGCGCCGCCGAGGCATTGAAGGGGCTGGGGCCGCAGCTCGACTCCGCCATCAACGACACGGTCGAGAAAGTGGCCACGCGCTTCGTGGAGAGCGACCGCTTCGAGCAGATCTGGACGAACGCCAACCGGGCCGCCCACACCGCGGTCGTGGACGCGCTCACCGGCGAGGGCCGCGGCGCCGTGGGGGTGAACGGCGGAACGGTCGCCCTCGACGTCGGCGAAGCCGTCGACCAAGTCAAACAGGAGCTCGTGGACGCCGGCCTGTCCCCCGCCTCCAAGATCCCCGAGGTTGACAAAGAGCTTGTGCTATTCCAGTCCGACCAGCTGGAAAAGATCCGCGACGGCGCCCGCATGCTGGACACGATCGGGAACTGGATGCCCGTGATCGTCGTGCTCATCGGCGCAGCCGGTGTGCTGCTGGCCCACCGACGACGCCGGACCCTGGCCCGTACCGCTCTCGGCTCCGCCGTCGCCTGCCTGATCGTGGCCATCGTCCTGGTCGTCGCCCGCCGCTACTACCTGGACCACCTGCCGCCCAAGGTCCTGTCGGAGGCCGCCGCGGCGGCTGCGTTTGACACCCTGCTGAACTTCTTGAAGGTCAGCCTGCGCACGGCGATCGTGCTCGGTATCGTCACCGCGCTCGGCGCCTATCTGGTCGGCCCCGGACGACTGCCGCTCGCCGTCAGGGGCACCTCCGACCGCGCCGCGGACTCCGCCGCGCGGTGGGCGAACGGTCACCACATCCGCACCGGCCGGATGGGCACCTGGACCCAGGCCCATCGCCGGTGGACCACGCTGGGTCTCCTCCTGATCCTTGCGCTGATCTTCGCCTTGTGGAACCATCCGACGGCTCTGACCATCCTGCTGCTGGTCGTCGTCCTGCTGGTCCTGCTCGCCCTGCTCGCTCTCCTTGCCGCCTCCGGCCGTGCCGAGGCCGGCGACGCGGAGCGGGTGGGACCAAGCCGCCAGGAAAACGACTACTGATTCCGTCCTGCGGACGACTGATTCCCCGGCCGTGGGGGTTTCTCGCGGGCCCGCCAGCGGTCGGCAAGCCAGACGTCACTCACCTGGTCCTGGGTGATGCGCAATCCACTCGGCGAGGCCATGTGGAGACGACGCGTCGCGCAACCGCCGCAGCCGCATCTCCGTCGAGGGACGCCTACGCCGCAGGGTGGGGTCTAGACACAAGGGAGGCTGGCCGATGTGCCGGTGGCTCGCCTACACAGGAACCGCTGTCCTGCTTGAGACCATGCTCTACAAACCGGTCCACTCGCTGATCGACCAGAGCCTGCACTCGCGGATGGCAGTCGAGGCGACAAACGGCGACGGGTTCGGCGTCGGCTGCCGTGGCAGCGCAAGGATTCTCCGGCCTCGGCGTTGGCCCTTCCGGGCCTTCTTCGTCGGAGCGGTGAGCAAGGAGAGCATGTACCCCAGCCGTCATACGGCTATGGCCTCGCCGATCGGGGCTGGGTGGTCGGGATCCGTGAGGTGAAGAACATCGCGAGGAGCGCGGCGAGGGCGAGGATGGCGACTGCGGCACGCAGACCGTCGATCCTGGCATCTTCGTTCGCGTCGAGTGCCGCTTGAGTCACCTCCTTGCTCGTGCCCGCTTCGTTGAGCGCGGATTCGAGCTGGGCGTCCGACAAGAACGGCACGCCGCTTTCGAGTTCGACAGTCGCCTGGCTCTTGACCTCGGACGGGATCGCCGGATTCTCCTCAACGTTGGCGAGGAAAGACGTCGTCATCACCGCGATCAGGATCGACCCAGCGAGCGCCGTGCCGATCGAGGCCCCCAGATTGGTGACGGAGTTCTGGACGCCGCCGACTTCCGCGCTCTGCGCTTCCGGCACCGCGGACACGGTGACCGACCCGAGCTGGGACGCCAGCGCCCCCATGCCCAGCCCGATCAGGAGCAGGGGGATGGTGACGATCTCCGCGCCGGCGTCCACGTGGAGCGCGGCCATCAGAACCAGCGCGCCCGCAAGCAGCGCGAGGACCCCGAGCCGCACCACTCGCCGCGGCGAGACGTCAGGGAGGTAACGGGGGATCAGGATGGCTGCGGCCAGCAGTGTCAGGGAGAGCGGCAGGAGGCGGGCCCCGGTCTTGAGCGCGGACAGGCCCAGGGCGACCGAAAGATAGAGCGGTACGACGAAGAAGACGCCCATCTGAACGAGGTACTGGAAAAAGAACATCGTCAGTCCGCCGGTGAGCTGCTTGTTCTGCAGCATGGCCGGGTCGACGAGTGGTTCCCTGTGCCGCTCCACCATGCGGGCCTCCCAGCCGAGGAAGAGCCAGATCAGCAAGAGGCCGCCCAACACCAGCCACACGACCAGCGAGATCCCGAGCCATGAGGGCGCGTCGGGCTTCGGCTGGAACCAGCCCCATTCGTCGGAGCGGAGCACGCCGTAGACAAAGACCCCGAGCCCTGCCGCGGACAGAACGGCGCCGACAAGATCGATGCGAGCTCGTTCGCCGACCGGCGCGTCGGCGACACGGCGGGCGAGCACCAAGATGCAGAGCACCACCAGGACCTCTCCGGCGAACACCCACCGCCAGGAGAAGTACGTCGTCGCGACACCCCCGATGAGCGGCCCGACCGCGATTGCCACGGCCCCCGCGGCGGCGACGAGACCGTAGGCGGCGGGACGGCGCTCGGTCGCGAAGTTGCCTGCCACGAGCGCCACGATCGCAGGCATGATGAGTGCCGCTCCGATCCCCTCGAGGAACGACCAGCCGATCAGCAGCACAGTCAGGTTCGGTGCGAGCGCCGTGGTGAGCGAACCGCAGCCGTAAATGACGCAGCCGATCATGAACGCGCGTTTGCGGCCGATGAGCGCCCCTACCTTGCCACCGGGGATCATGAACATGGCCATCACGAGGGTGTAGGCCGTGATGGCGCCTTGGACACCCGTCACCGTGGTGCTCAGGTCCTCGGCCACCGTCGCGATCGAGACGTTCATGACCGAGCTGTCGAGCGCCATCAGGAACTGACCCGCCGCGAGTGTCAGCAGAACGGTTCGCGCCTTTGCCGGACTCTTAGCTGTCTTTGTCCCGGTTACCATGCGCGTATCGTCCCAGCCGCCTAGGAGAACGGGCTCCGACCCGCCCTGGGGTCGACCGGTTGGCGCAGTTGACGTGGAGCGGGGGTTCTCATCGCGGGAGAGAGCCGAGGGGCAGCTTCACGCCAGCAGAGGACATGGCCACTGGGTACGCTCACCACTCATCGGCTGCTTTTCCTCGCCCCTGGGCCCGTCTTGTCATCGATGTGCGGCCGTACCCACGACCGAGTGGGAAGTCCGCAGCCGGATCGGGGCCGCCTGCCCCATGCAGGCTTCGATCGCCCTCGTTCCGGGGCATGCAGGCGCTCGGCGAACCTGCGGGGGGCGCTGCGACACCCCGAGGCGCGAAGAGGTCCCGGCGTTCGCGAACTTCCTGCATCAAAGAATGGTGGCGGCAGAGGTGGGCACTCAGCCCGGGAACGCTGAGCCCAACACCTGCTTGGCGCCATCGGCGACCGGTCCCACAGCCCCTCGATGGTGAGGACGGACGCGGGTGGTCGGCTGGCACGTCGGACCCGCCGTGGCAAGTCGATGGTCACTCCCGAGGATCCCTGTCAGCTCAGGGGGTGATTCTGCGCATCTCCACCACGTGCAGGCCCAGCGACTGGAAGCGTGCGAGCAGCCCGTAGAGATGCGCCTCGTCAGTGACCTGTCCGAACAGCAGGGTCTGTCCGGACACGATGCAGCTCTCCAGCTCGGGAAACGCGTTGGTCAGCGTCCTCGACATCTGTCCCTCGACGCGGATCTCGTATCGCATGAGCGCATCCCTCGCAGGTCTGGTCCCTCCGTGCCCTCGATACTCATGCTGTGCTGTCGCACGAAGCGGTACATCACCCTGCCCGGGTGACATCGGCCGATCGCCCGAGGGCGTCACAGCATGTGGAGCTCCCGGGCCCGGCGCACCGCCTCACGCCGCCGGGTCACCGCGAGTTTGCGGTAGATGTTCCGCAGGTGGGTCTTGACCGTGTTGACGGACAGGAAGAGCTCGACGGCGATCTCCTCCGTCGACATCATCTGCGCCAGCAGGACCAGGACCTCGTGTTCGCGGTCACTGAGCGGATCAGTCATGGGAACGAAGGCGTCCCCGTTCGTGTGCACCGCACGTGGCTCCGCGACGAGACCGGCCGGAAGCCAGTCATGTGCCTGCCCCAGAACAGACGGGCGGTCGAGCAGCCCCCGAAGCCATGGGCCGGCCTCCAGGAACGGACGCACCAGGCGCTCGGGGCGGGCGGCAGCCAGGGCGCGGGTAACAAGGCGATGAGCCGTAGCCTCGTGGCCCAGCATGCAGGCTGCCTCGGCCCGCACCAGCAGGATCCGGACGATGACGGCTGGTCCCTGGCCTTCGGAGCTGCGCAAGGTGCCGAGGAGGGAACACGCCGCTTTCCCGTCGCTGGCTGCCATCCGGGCACGAGCCAAGGCGATCACGCACTCCGGTCCGGTGCCCGACCACCCGTCCAGAGCCTCATCCGCTGCCTGCGGGCACCCCAGGGCCGTGTGCGCGGCGGCCATGGACAGCGCCACCTGCGCGTCCACCCACGGTGAGGGGATCTCGGTGGACGGCACCTCCTGCATGTCGTCCAGAACGCGGAGGGCCTTGGCGGGGCTGCCCCCGGCAAGCAGCAGACGCGAGTGGACGACGACCAGCCATGACGCAATGATCGGATCACGTGTGCATGCGGGAGGAAGGGTCGCGCGGTGGAGACGCGCCCGGGCGGTGGCGAGATCGTCGCGCTCTGTCTCGACGGCCGCCAGCACCAGTTCCCCCAGCGAGGTGCGCGCCGAGGGTGGCATGCCGGCCCGCTCGGCGTCCGTGATCGCCCGCCGCGCGAGGGCCTCGGCCCGCCCCGGCCATCCCTCCAGGAAGTTGATCAGGGCGAGCCGCTCCAGGGACTCGTGCTGGGGCAGGACCGTCGAGGGGCCGTCGGTCGCCTCCACCGCAGCGGTCAACTCCGCGCGGGCCGCGCCGAAGCGTCCTGCCCACAGCTGAGCCGATCCCTGAGCGGCGAGCCTCAGCGCCCGCATCTCTGGATGCGCCGCCAGACGCTTCGAGAGGACCCCCGGTGTGTCGAGTTCCGCGGCTCGTCGGGCAGCGGTCTCGGTCATGTCCGGCGAGCCGAGGAGCCAGCCGACCAGCACGCGCAGCAACGCGCAGCTCAGGTGGGCGGCCGACGCGCCCTGTGCCTCGATCGGGGGCAGGTTCTCCTCGGCCCGGCCCAGGTCCGCAAGACCTCGGTCGATGTCGGACCGAGCGAGTGCACAGGCTGCGCGAACGAGGTCGGCGGCCAGGCCCGGGGTGTCCGGCGGCATCCTGGTGAACAGCTCGCCGAGACGGTCCGCGTCCAGTCCCGCGAAAATCTGCCCGATCGCCAGGTCGTCGACGAGCCGATCAGCCGCGAACATCCAGTCACTGGCGTCGGCGGCGTGTGGCAGAGCCTCCGTGAGCAGTCCGGCGTCGCTCAGCCATCGGGCGGCCGTGCCGTGCAGCTCATGTTCAAGCCCGGGGTGCCTGGTGTTCAGGTGGGCGCGCAGGATCTCGGCGAACAGCGGATGAAGCCGGTACCACGAGTGGCCGATCGGCTCGACGAACGCGTTCATACGCTCCAGCTCTGCCAGAACGAGAGCGGCGTCGTCCCGTCCGGTGAGTGCGTTCGCCAGACCGGGATTGGTCCGCTCGCAGATACTGGTCCGCAACAGCAGGTCCTGGCACGCATCCGACTGGGTTTGAAGCACCTCTGCCAGCAGGAAGTCCGCGACCGTGCTCTGCCCTGTCTCGAAGTCCTTCAGGAACCTTTCCGGGTCGTCCGCCTGCTGCGCCGCGAGAACGCACAGCCGTAGCCCCGCAGCCCACCCACCGGTCCGTTCGGTGAGACTACGGGCCGCCTCGTCCGAGAGGGACATGCCATGGCGACGCGCGAGCTCGGCCGCCTCATCGGGCCGGAATGCCAGGTGGGCACCGCGCACGTCAGTCATTTCGCCTGCGGCGCGATACCGGTGCAGCGGCAGCAGAGGCTCATTCCGGCTGACCAGGATCAGGCGCAACCCCGCGCCCGCGTGGTGGAGCACGAACTGCAGCCCCTCGGCGACTTCCGGCGCGGACGCCCGTTCCAACTCGTCGAGAACGAGGATCACCGGCTCGGTCCGGCTGTTCAGGTAGGCCGCGAGCCGGGACAGGAGCGAGTCGTCGACCTCGTCGGGGCAAGCAGGAACGCCGATGGCGTCGGGAAGTGCGACCCTATGGTGACGCAGGGCCTCAAGTACGTAGGCCCAGAAGTTCCCCGGGGCGTTGTCGGCGGACTCGACGGTCAGCCACACCACCGGGCCCGGCAGATCCGGTGCGGTGGCCAAGTCGGCGACCAGCAACGTCTTGCCCGCGCCCGCCGGGCCGTTGACCAGCACCAAACGGCCCGGACCTGCCAGGGACCGGCTGAGTCGCTCGGCCAAGCGGGGCCGCTCAATGAACGTCTTCGGCACGCGGGGGACGGCGAACCGGGCAGCGAGAACTGGATCGCCGTTCGGCATCAGGGCCCCGGCGGCGCCTTCGCGGGCAGAGCCGCTGGATGCGGAGGGCATGACACCAACCACACTGACAGAGCTGCCTTCGGAGTCAAATCGGAAGGAACTGGGATTCACGTCGGTGCCGCGTAGGAAACATCGACGCCGGCCGGGATCACCAGAACACCCACGCGAGGGTTGGAGTCGTCGCCGAGCGTCCCCCTCGACCATGCCGAGGCAACGCCCCCACCACTCTCATGCGTGAGCGATGCGTGCGCGATGCGTGAGCGGAGGAGCCGCCCTCGGACCATGTGACACCCGTATCGGCGAACGTCTCCCGCTGCTTCAGCCGGTGCCAGCGCAGCGGTGCGACGCACAGGGCGGGCATCGGCACGACCCTGCGTCGCCTGGTCTTGGGGTCGTCGTCGTACAGCGTGCCCCGGCGGCGCTGGGTCTGGTGGCGGACGTGCAGCACCCGGTTGTCCAGGTCCACGTCCGTCCAGCGTAGGCCCACCAGTTCACCGCGCCGCAGTCCCATGCAGATGGCCAGCATGAACGCGGCGGACAGCGGGTCACTGCGCGCGGCCTCCAGGAAGGACAGGGTCTCCTTCAGTGACCACGGGCTGATCTCCCGCTGCTTCACGCGGGGCGGCTCCACCAGGGAGGCGACGTTGCGCGTGATCAGCTCCTCAAGGACGGCCGCCGTGAGCGCGGTACGCAGCACTCGATGGGCTTCCTTCGCGGTGGCCGCTGTCTGGGCGGCCTGTACCCGGGCATGAACCGGCCGCACGCCTCTCCGGGAGCGGTGGCACCGCTACCTCGTGTTCGACCTCGCCACCTCCCTCGACTGGGACACCGGGCGATCAGTCACCAACTTCGCCTGCGAGCCCTGTCGACCGGCCAGGTGGCACATGAGATGACCGAGTTCTTCCCCAGCGACGCGTGATCGCGGCAGGGACGGCGAAGGCCCTGGCAGGGACCTGAGGTGTTCGGAGTCCGGTGGCCAGGGCCTTCCCATGCGCGGGTCCGCCGTCAGCGCACGTCGACGAAGTCGCCCGCCGCCGTGGCCGGCGGGGTCGACACTGTGCCGGCGAAGGAATAGCGCCAATACCCGTCGACCGACGCCTTCACCGTGGTCTTGAGGTTTCCTACGCCGTCCGTCTTCACCGTCTTCACCGTCGTGTAGGCCGTCGTCCCGTTCTTGCGGAACTGGAGCCGGACCGGCTGGGCGGAGTAGCCGTGGTAGCCGCCCGTTTCCCAGTTGGCGCGTGAGAGCTTGCCGGTGACGGTGATCGTCTTGCCCTTCACTACGGGTTCCGGCGCTGCGTTGGCGGTGAGAGCCGAGTCGCGCTGGATATTCACCGACGCGGCGGCGTGCAGGTCGGTGAGACTCTTGCCGTCCGCCGACTCTGCCCAGGCCGCAAGTTTCCAGGTGCCGGCCAGCGCGTTGCGACCGAGGGTCCAGCGGGGAGCGATGTAGGCGAAATGGGTCTCGCACGAGGAGCTGGTCGCGCCGGCCTTGGTGCAGGTCGCCGGCCAGGAACCGTAGAGCACCCCGTCCGGGGCGTCGTACGAGCCGTGGTAGAGGTACATGTCGCCGCTCGCGATGCCCGCCGAATCCGTGGCGGTGAATGTCGCCTTGAAGTCCTGCAGCGGCTGGTCGGACAACTCGACCGCCTTACCGCCGTTGACCACGATCTTCGAAATCCGGGTGGAGCCGACCGTCTCGTCACCCTGGGTACCCGGCCCCGCGAAGGCGCGCTCGATGGTGCGACGCAGGCTGCCGCCCTGGTCGTCGGTGGCGGTGACGCGCAGGGAGACGTGGGCCGCGGTGGCGGGAACCGTCAGGGACGCTGTCCCGCCGGTGTGCGGCAGTGAGTTCCATGTCGAGCCACCGTCGATGGAGTACTCGATGCCGGTGACCGACGCCGCTGCCGAGGGCGCGCGCGAACTGGCGGTGGCGGTGACGGTGACCGGGGTGGTGGTGGCGGCACGATTCGCGGCGTTGAGTCCGGTGAGTTCCACGCGGGTGTCGATCAGCGGCACTGCGATCGCCGAGGAAGCGGTGCGGGATGTGAACATCCACTCGCTGCGCACCATCGTGGACAGCTTCCGGTACGGCACGCGGTGGCTGATCGTCTGTTCCAGGGCGTACGTCCTGGAACCGGAGGGAACCTGAGCCGTCAGGGGCTGGTTGATCGCAGCACCGGTGGTCTCCGCGTAGGTCACGCCGTCGCTTGTCAGCCGGTAGGAGACCGCAGAGCGGGTGTCGTAGCCGAGGTGTCCCGCGGCGTCGCCGAGACCGCCTGATTCGTTCAGCCTGAGGGTGTCGCCCCGCCGCTGGGACCCTGCGCCCTCGGTCCTGAGCGGTTGCAGCGGCGCTGCTCCGACGGTCTCCGCGGGCGCCGTTCCGGCGGCCAGGGTGCGGGGCGGGAGTTGCAGGGAGTAGTCGCCGGTTCCATAGGAGAGCGACCTGCTGTAGGAGACGCCGGGCGTGACGTACTCGGTGACCGCGTCCGCCACGGGCACGGCCGAGCCGACATAGACGCCGGTCCACTCCCCGACGTCCGGGACCGTCTGCAGCACGGCGGTGGTCCGGGTGCCTGGGGCATTCACGCGGGTGATCGTCTTCGCGAGCGAGGCCCGCTTCACCGACGCGTACGGAGCGGTGGGCACCGTGTTGTGGAAGGTGCGCGTGAGGTCGTACCGGAAGGGGCTCGGGGTGCTCGCCGTGCTGCTCTTGCGGCTGAGCACGTCGTGGATCCGCAGAGCCGCACCGGGCTGCGAGAACGGAGTGACGTACACCTTGTCCGCACCCGACCCGGCGAATCCGGCGAGCTGGTTCCCCGGCACCGAGATCCATACAGCGGAGGATTCACGGGTGGCAGTAGTGTCGTCGACCCGGATGCCGGTCTCTTTCGCCGCACGCTCGTCGAAGGAGACCGTCGTGGCCGCCGTGCCGACTTTGAAGGAGCGGGTCAGGAGGTAGGACGGGCGCTGCCAGTCACTGTGCAGCGCCACGGAGAAGTAGTCGCCCGGCGGAAGCTTGACGGATGCGGACGAGCCGATGCCGTCGCTGTCGACGGCGTACGAGGTCCAGGTCTTGCTGCAAGACCGCGAAGTTTGCTGATCGGCGGGGCTGTCAAGGGGTGATTTGTGCTGGTGGGAGGGTCTGGACGCACGACGGGACCCCTGACGATGGTG